>JAYTRW010000456.1:0-9878 GCA_043745985.1 Methylotenera sp. | reverse complement strand
CGCGTGACAGCTGCTCATGCACTTGCTCCATGTGATTGGTATAAATGTGTGCATCGCCCAAGGTATGCACAAAATCGCCCAACTTTAAGCCACAAACTTGCGCCACCATCATGGTAAGTAAGGCGTAGGACGCAATATTAAACGGCACGCCGAGAAATATATCCGCGCTACGTTGATAAAGCTGACAGCTTAGCTTACCGTCGGCTACATAGAACTGAAAAAACGCATGGCAAGGTGGCAGCTTCATCTGATCTACATCGGCAACGTTCCAAGCTGAAACAATTAAGCGACGTGAGTCTGGATTATTTTTAATGGCATTCACGACCTGTGTAATTTGGTCGATGTGTGTCCCATCAGGTTTAGGCCAATTTCGCCATTGATAGCCATAAACCGGACCTAAATTACCATTTTCATCTGCCCACTCATCCCAAATGCGTACACCATTCTCTTTTAGGTAAGCAATGTTAGTGCTACCTTGTAAAAACCAAAGTAGCTCGTGAATGATAGATTTAAGATGAACTTTTTTAGTAGTAAGAAGTGGGAATCCTTCTTCTAAATTAAAGCGCATTTGGTAACCAAACACTGAAAGCGTACCAGTGCCAGTACGGTCTTCTTTTTTGTTGCCATGCTGCAAAACATGGCGCAGTAACTCAGTATATTGTTTCATTTAAAACCTATTTTCACATTCTTCATTCTTCGCGATGCTTGGAATGACAAATTAAGTGTTTTTCACAATAAAATCTTTAATCGCCGCATCACTTGCATCCATCACGGTAAATTTCTGCGGCAAACTTTCTATGCCTTGCAAGCTGACTGGACGCTCAGGCGCTTTGCCTAAAGCCTCTACAATAGAGTCTTCAAATTTGGCCGGCAAGGCTGTTTCTAGCACCACCATAGGCACATTGGCATCGCGCAACTCTAAAGCCACCTTAATACCATCAGCGGTGTGCGTGTCAACAATCACTTGGTATTTGTCTGCGGTTTCACGAATGGTTTTCATGCGGTCTGCATGCGAGCTACTGCCAGATTGGAATCCGTAATCAGCAATTTTGGCAAAATATCCATCTGCATTTAAATCGAAGCTGTTACCTGAATCTACTTTACTCCAAAGTGTGCGAGTTTTTGCACCATCACGTCCGACTAAATCATAAACAAAACGCTCAAAGTTAGAGGCCTTGCTGATGTCCATTGAAGGGCTAGAAGTATGGTAAGTATTGGCTGAACCACGTGGGCTGTAAACACCCGTTTTAAAGAACTCATCTAACACGTCGTTTTCATTAGTTGCTACGACTAGCTTATCAATCGGTAAACCCATCATGCGAGCAATA
Source organism: Methylotenera sp. (assembly GCA_043745985.1). GTDB lineage: Bacteria > Pseudomonadota > Gammaproteobacteria > Burkholderiales > Methylophilaceae > Methylotenera. The sequence goes on along the minus strand of JAYTRW010000456.1, from coordinate 8,550 downwards.
TGGCCTGCACAAACATTACCAAAATTGCCACTAGGCACAGCAAAGCTGACTTTTTGTGCATTGTGACTTGTTACGGCAAAGTAACCTTTAAAGTAATAGACCACTTGCGCAATAATGCGACCCCAGTTTATTGAATTCACCGCACCAATTTTGTATTGTGCCTTAAACTCAGCGTCGTTTGAAACTGCTTTTACTATGTCCTGGCAATCATCAAACACGCCATTCACGGCGATGTTGTAGATATTATCGTCTTGTAGACTAAACATTTGTGCAGATTGAAAACGACTCATCTTTTTATGGGGTGAAAGCATGAAGACACGTATTCCCTTTTTACCACGCATCGCATATTCAGCCGCAGAACCAGTATCACCAGAGGTTGCGCCTAAAATATTAGTCGTTTTACCTGTTTTGGTAAGTACATATTCGAACAGATTTCCTAGCAACTGCATCGCCATGTCTTTGAATGCTAAGGTAGGGCCGTTTGAAAGGCTCAGTAGATACAAATTATCTTCAAGCTTCACTGTTGGTGTAATATCTGCCGCACTCTGCCCTACACGAGTGTATGCATAAACATCTGCACGATAAGTTTTATCAATAATTGCTTTTAAATCAGCTGCTGGAACGTCATCAACCAAGCGGCTTAAAATAGCGAATGCCAAGTCCGCATAACTTAAGCCACGCATGGCTGTTAAGTCGGTGTCAGTAAATTGTGGATAGGTTTCTGGCAGGTAAAGACCACCATCTGGCGCTAAGCCACCTAATAGAATTTCGCTAAAACTTAAAGCAGGCGACTGCCCACGAGTAGAAATATATTTCATTATTAACTAACCTAATTTACTTACCTGTAATTACTTGCGTGTAGCTACTTATATGTAGTTACTTGCCTAATTCTTCCATACGCAATTTAACCACTTTGCCCACAATTGCGGGTAAAGCTTCAATTTCAGCGATGCCTGCGTCCATATTTTTTTCAACCGTAATATGCGTCAAAATCACAATATCGGCTTCAGTTTCATTGTCATCTGGTTCTTTTTGCAACATCGCATCTATCGAAATATTGCGATCTGCCAATATTTTAGTCACGCCAGCTAAAACGCCAGGCTTGTCGGAAACACGCAAGCGCAAGTAGTAAGCGCTATTCACGTCGCTGATAGGCAGAATTGGCAAGTCATTAAGCTGGCCAGCTTGAAAGCCTAAATACGGCACTCGTTGCTCAACACTTGCGCTGCTTAAACGTGCAACATCCATTAAATCTGCCACCACTGAACTAGCCGTTGGCTCCGCGCCAGCACCAGCACCGTAGTAAAGCGTAGGGCCAACTGCATCACCCTTCACAACTATGGCGTTCATAGCACCGTTCACATTCGCCACTAAACGCTTCTCTGGGATTAATGTCGGGTGCACGCGCAACTCAACACCAGCTTCAGTGCGCTTAGTGATTCCAAGCAACTTTACTCTGTAGCCTAACTCTTCAGCATACTTAATATCAGTTTGTTGAAGCTTGGTAATGCCTTCTGTATAAGCTTGCTCAAATTTCATTGGCATGCCAAATGCAATCGCAGACATAATTGTTAGCTTATGCGCAGCATCAATCCCTTCTACATCGAAAGTAGGATCAGCTTCTGCGTAACCTAAACGTTGCGCTTCGCCTAACACATCAGCAAACGCCAAGCCTTTTTCACGCATTTCAGTGAGGATAAAATTAGTAGTGCCGTTAATAATGCCCGCCACCCATTCAATTTTGTTCGCACCTAAACCTTCACGCAAGGCTTTGATGATAGGTATGCCGCCAGCGACAGCCGCTTCATAAGCCACAATCACACCTTTAGACTGCGCGGCAGAAAAAATCTCATTACCATGCGTGGCTAACAAAGCTTTATTTGCAGTCACAACATGTTTACCATTTTCAATTGCTTTAAGCACAAGCTCTTTACTTAAGGTGTAGCCGCCAATTAGCTCAACCACAACATCTACATTAGGATTATTCACCACAGCAAAAGCGTCATTGGTAATATCAACCTTGCCACCTGTTATCGCTTTAGCATGATCAAGATTTCTATCCGCTACTTGTACAACATTAATCGCCACGCCTGTACGACGGGTAATTTCTTCTGCATTACGTGTTAAAACTGTATAAGTACCACCACCTACAGTGCCGATGCCCAAAAGGCCTACATTAAGTTGCTTCAAACTTTAGCTCCATGCTTTTTTCTATAATTTTCTAAAAATCTTGCAATGCGATGAATCGCTTCCGTTAAATCGTCCACATTAGGTAAAAACACTACGCGGAAATGATCTGGGGTACGCCAGTTAAAGCCAGTACCCTGAACAAGTAATACTTTTTCTTCTAATAACAAATCTAAGATGAATTGCTGATCGTCTTTTATCGGATAGATTGTTGGATCTAACTTTGGAAACAGATACATTGCCGCCGCAGGTTTAGTGCACGTCACACCAGGGATTGCGGTTAACAACTCATAAGCGGTATCACGCTGTTTGCATAAACGGCCTTCTGGCGCGACTAAATCATCAATACTTTGGTAACCACCTAGTGCAGTTTGAATTGCCAACTGACCTGGAACGTTAGCGCACAAACGCATAGAGGCCAACATATTTAAGCCTTCTATATAATCCTTAGCATGTTTTTTCTCACCGCTTAATATCATCCACCCTGCACGATAACCACATGCACGATAGTTTTTTGATAAACCGTTAAAGGTCACAAACAACACATCATCTGCCAATGAAGCAATTGATGTGTGCGTATTACCATCAAACAACACTTTGTCATAAATCTCATCAGCAAAAATCACCAAGCCATGATGACGTGCAATTTCAATAATGCCTTCTAAGGTTTCACGCGGATACAAAGCGCCAGTTGGGTTGTTTGGATTAATCACCACAATGCCGCGTGTATTTGCGGTGATTTTCGCTTCCATATCCTTCAAATCTGGCAACCAGCCAGTGGCCTCATCACACAAGTAATGGCGTGCTGTACCGCCCGCCAAAGTTACTGCAGCTGTCCAAAGCGGATAATCAGGCATTGGCACTAACACTTGATCGCCATTATTCAGCAAACCTTGCATCGCCATGACAATCAACTCAGAAACGCCGTTACCGATAATAATATCATCCACTGTTACGCCAGCTATATGCTTACTTTGTGTATAGTGCATAATGGACTTGCGCGGCTCAAACAAACCTTTGCTATCAGTATAAACACCAGCTTTGCTCATGTTACGCATCACGTCTTGCATCATCTCTTCAGGTACATCTAAACCAAACACGCCCGGATTACCAATATTCAGTTTGATAATGCGTTGACCTTCGTCTTCCATTTGACGAGCGCGTTGCAGCACTGGCCCACGAATGTCGTAACAAACGTTGGCAAGCTTATTAGACTTGGCTAGTTCTTTTTGCTGACCTGGATTGATAGGCTGAACGATATCTTGTTGTGTTGCAGAGCTTGATTGAATTGGCTGCATAGCGCGCTTATTTTTGCTTTAAAAGCACAATAGTTAAAGGCGTTAGTTTACATTAGAATGGCAGCATCTAACAATTAAACCCAGCAATGAAACACTCGAGATGAAACTACATTTAACAACAGCTGAAAACAACAATTTGATTACTGGATATAGCGAAAGTTATATCGAAGTGAATAAGCGACGTCACGCTTGCAGCTTAATTGTCATGCCACAAGAACTTATTCTTGATTGGAACGTAAAAAGCTTTTCTGATTTATCAGAACAACATTTATCCAAAATTGCTGAGTTTAATTCAGAAGTGGTGCTGTTAGGGGTAGGAGAGAAACACCAGTTTTTACATCCTAAAACCTACCAAGCCCTTGCCACCAAGGGCATTCCGATTGAATGCATGACAACTGCGGCGGCGTGCAGAACCTATAACATATTAATGAGTGAAGGCCGCAATGTGCTGGCGGCCTTGATTTTATAAGGCATTTACCTTACAGCCCTATCTGACGGGACTCAGTGTAATTTGCAAACCTTTGTCAGTGATTTGCATATCTTTCGGGCTGTATCGCGTTGAACCCATGGTTAAATCTTGCGGCTTGACTGTGTACAAAGTCAATCCGTTTAACATTTCACCACCCAGTTTTTGCGCGATTAAATTGAAAAACTCGCCATATTGACTACCCAAACCATCTAAATTTAGACTTTCAACTTTTGGATCATCCAATACAATTGAGTTGGCCGCCGCATCAAAACGTAGTTTTCCGGAAATATCCATCTTTCCTGTGAGCACTTTATTACTTAAAACACTGGTCAAGCTAGTATCTAGACTGGTGACCATACGTCCAGTTTTATTATCAAACTTCACGGTTGAATTACTTAAATTGACATCAAATATCTTTAGCAATGATATTGGAATCGATAAGCGTTCGTTTAGTTTTTTCTGTAATTGCGCCTCGGATATATTAACCGTGCGGTCGCCCATCATGGCGCAACCGCTCAGAAATACAGTAATCAAGCATGTAACCAACAATAAGAACGACTTAAATTTCATGACTCACCTTTAGACTGATTAGTCTTAATTAACAACGCAGACTAAAGGTTTTTTGTTGACAAGGTTAATGTTGCATTCGTACCGCCAAACCCAAAACTATTAGATAATGCAGTTTCAATTTTGACGTTATCAATGCGCGTGCGCACAATATTTAAGCCTTCTGCACCAGGATCTAAATTGTCGATATTCGCAGAAGCGGCAATAAAACTATTTTCCATCATCAATAAAGTATAAATTGCTTCATTAACACCAGCTGCACCTAATGCATGCCCTGAAAGTGACTTAGTGGATGCAATCGCAGGATTTTGTTTTCTGCCATTCTCGCCAAATACTTCACGAATCGCTTCAAGCTCTTTAGTGTCGCCTACTGGCGTGCTTGTACCGTGCGTGTTGATATAATCAATGTTGTCAGCAATGCCTTCTAACGCTAGGCGCATACAGCGTACTGCGCCCTCACCGCTAGGTGCAACCATGTCATATCCATCAGATGTCGCGCCGTAACCAATGACTTCTGCATAGATTTTTGCACCACGTGCTTTGGCGTGCTCGTACTCTTCCAACACAACAATGCCGCCGCCACCTGAAATCACAAAACCATCACGGTCAGCATCATAAGTGCGAGAGGCTTTATCTGGCGTTTCGTTATATTTGCTGCTGAGCGCGCCCATTGCATCGAATAAAAATGACATCGTCCAGTGTTCTTCTTCACCGCCGCCAGCAAACACAATATCTTGTTTACCTAGCTGAATCTGTTCAACACCCGCACCGATACAATGTGCACTAGTAGAGCACGCTGAGCTGATGCCGTAATTCACACCTTTGATTTTTGCACCTGTGGCCAAGCAAGCTGCAATGCCACTAGACATGGTTTTTGTCACCATATAAGGCCCTACACGACGTATGCCTTTTTCTGCCAAAATATTGGTTGATTCCAACATACTTTCAGTTGAAGTACCGCCAGCGCCCACAATTAAGCCTGTGCGAACATTTGAAACTTGCTCTTCAGGCAAACTAGCATCCGCAATCGCTTCTTGCATAGCAAGCCAAGCGTAAGCATGCCCTTTAGCCATAAAGCGTAGCAGTTTGCGATCGATCAGCTCTTCAACATTAAGATTTTTAATTGATCCAGCCACATGAGAGCGCAAACCACGCTCAGCATATTCAGGTTGATAAGTAATACCTGATTTGCCAGCTTGTAAACTAGCCAGCACCTCAGCTTTGTTATTACCCAGACTGGATACAATTCCCATTCCAGTAATCACTACACGACGCATTTCGTGCTCCCTCAAATTATTTTTTATTGTATTAAGATAATGCTTAAAAATTGTCTGTTCGCGTGAACAAACCTACACGCAAATCATTAGCCGCATATATTTCACGGCCATCTAAACTCATGGTGGCATCAGCCACACCCATCACTAATTTACGCATAATCACACGTTTTAAATCAATAGTATAGGTTGCCATTTTAGCAGTTGGCAACACTTGTCCTGTAAATTTCACTTCACCAGCACCAAGCGCTCGACCACGACCAAGACCACCTGCCCAACCTAAATAAAACCCAACTAACTGCCACATGGCATCTAAACCCAAGCAACCTGGCATTACAGGGTCACCAGTGAAATGGCATTGAAAAAACCATAGATCAGGGTTGATATCCAACTCGGCAATAATTTGACCATTACCATACTTGCCACCATCTTCAGTGATAGAAACAATGCGATCAAACATTAACATTGGTGGCAATGGTAATTGCGCATTACCCTCGCCAAACATTTCACCCCTGCCACACTTAAGTAACTCTTCTTTTGTAAAGCTGCTTTGTTTTTGCATGTTTTTTATTCTAAAAATAATTATCTAAGCCGCTATTTTCGCCGTAAATCCAATTTAGCGAAAGCCTTATTCACGTTTTACCAACATTTTTTGTTGTAAGTCAAATTATAACATCAACAAAATATGGTGGTTATTTACAACCACAACAACCAAATGTTGGCTAAATACAGCCGAGTGCGACTCATCACTGATAACTAAGCTATTGAATAAATGATAGTTAATTTTAGGCATATGTATTGCTTAAGTACATCTTAGCGAAGATCTCCAAATTATCGCCCTTTCAACCAGCAGCATATTTAAATGTGTTGCGGGATTTTTTATGGCATTAAGTTGCTTTTTGATTACCAAAGTAGCCGTACAGTTAAGTTCAAAATAAAATCCTTACTTAAAATATAGGAGCTCCATAAAGCCAATCGTGCTATGCATTCGACGCATCTAACATGAGAAAATTTATTAGGGAATTTAGCTCAAGTTTAACTGGCTGCTTTCTTTAACTATGGCTTAAATTTAATAAATTGCACTTAGGTGTATACAGATCTGTTTACACCTTCAAATAAAACAATTACACTAGCTACATTCTGTTACAAATTCCAACAAATCAATTACTACTAATCACTTACTTAGGGCACATTAAATGAGCGATATACAACTAGCCGATTGGCGCAATCATGCACTTACCTTAGAGTCTGAAGTTAACAAAGTGATTGTGGGTCAGCACATTCCAGTTCGCTTGATTACTACTTCAATTTTTGCGCGCGGTCATGTGTTGCTTGAAGGTGATGTCGGTGTTGGTAAAACCACGCTACTCCGTGCGTTTACTCGTGGTATCGGTGGTGGCTATCAGCGTATCGAAGGTACCATTGACTTGATGCCTAATGATTTGGTGTATCACACCTACCTTGGTGAAGATGGTAAACCTCACGTAAGCCCTGGCCCTATTTTGATGTCTGGTGAAAATTTATCCGTATTCTTCTTTAACGAGATTAACCGTGCGCGCCCTCAAGTTCACTCTTTATTACTACGCGTAATGGCAGAACGCACACTGACCGCGTTTAACAAAGAGCACCATTTTCCACACATGTTGGTTTTTGCTGACCGCAACCAAGTTGAAAAAGAAGAGACTTTCGACATTCCATCAGCTGCGCGTGACCGTTTTATGATGGAAATTCCAATTGTGGTGCCAAATGACGACAGTATTATGGAGTCACTCGTATTTGATACGCGTTTCCATGACGCAGATGCACTAGTTTCAAACGTGCCTGAAAATATTTTGCAATTTGACCAGTTAAATAAGTTTGCAAGCATCTTACAGAACAGCATTTCTGCAAGCCCTACTTTACGCAGTTATGTACTTAACTTATGGCGTGCAACTAAAACGCCAACAGATTTTGGTGTAAAAGTTTCTGGTGTAGATATGAACCGTTTGGTGTTATCTGGTGCGAGTCCACGCGGTATGGCGATGGTATTGCGTGCAGCGCGTGTAAATGCATGGTTGAATGAACGTACTGCCGTATTACCAGAAGATATTCATGATGTGTTCCATGCCACTGTTGCGCACCGTTTGGTATTCAGCCCAGTATATGAAATGCGCCGTACGGAGATTGCTCGCGATATGTTGAGCGGTATCATTCATGCGATTGCTGCGCCTTAACTTAAATAATAACTAGCGGATGAACGCAATCACTCAAAGCTTTTACAGCTTAGATTTAAGCCTGATATGTCTGGTTGAAACCCGACATAGACTAATTAAGTAGGTGCAATTCAAATGTCACAAGAACATATAAAAGAATTCAGCTATCACATTGCATGGCGGTCACGCTCACGCAGACCTGGCAGACACAAAAGCAACCAGCGTGGCATGGGCATGGAGTTTCGTGGGCATACCACGCTGCTCGCCTACCCTGATCCGCGCCGCATAGACATACGCCAAACCATACGTGACCCACTTGAGCAGGTGCATGTACGGATTTTTAACCAAAAAAGCGTCACTCCAGTGTTTGTACTGTGTGACATGTCTGGCTCTATGCAGTATGCCAGCACTAAGCAAGATGGCAGCTCCCAGAAAAAAATTGAGATTGCGGCAGATATTGCACAATCCGTTGCACAATCTGTCACCCGTAATCGTGATTTAGTTGGCTTTATCGGTTTTGACGATGTTGTGCGTGAGGACTGGCTATGCACGCTCTCTGCTAG
>JAYTRW010000455.1:0-3194 GCA_043745985.1 Methylotenera sp. | reverse complement strand
ATTTTAGAACACCAACATTAAACCCTATATGTGAGGGCGAATGCCGTGACATTGGTATGCTGACAGGCTTAGAGCAGTATATTGAAGCGCGAAAAAGCAAAGATATTCTAATCGTGTTTCATCAAATGGGTAATCATGGGCCTGAGTATTACAAAAGGTATCCAAAAGAATTTGAGAAATTTAAACCTGTTTGTACGACGGGTGAATTAAAAGACTGTTCGCAAGAGAAAATTGATAATAGTTACGATAATGCCATTTTGTATACGGATTACTTTTTGTCAAAAGTGATTGATTTTTTGAAAAAATATGATGATGACCGCGCTACCGCTATGTTGTACGTGAGCGATCATGGCGAATCACTGGGCGAGCATGGCATTTACTTGCACTCTGCGCCTTATATGGTGGCGCCTAAAGAGCAGACGCACGTACCTGGGATTATTTGGATGGGTAAGAGTTTTGATTACAAAAAAGAGCAGCTTTTGCCGCATAAAGATGATGCTTTAAGCCAAGATGATTTGTTTTGTACTTTGTTGGTGGCATTTAAGTTGGATACGAAAATGTGCGAAGCCAAGAAAGGCATGTTAATGCAAAATTCCACGTTAACTAAATAAGGTAAAAGAATAATGCCTAGTACGCAAAATATGAGTCTCAATAACGCACTAAACCTTGAGAATGCAATTAGCAAGGTGCCAGCACTCACTTTAGTTTTTTGGCTAATAAAAATTTTAGCCACTACATTAGGTGAAACTGCGGGGGATGCTTTGTCTATGTCGATGAATCTGGGTTATTTACTCAGCACATTGATATTCGCAGGTCTTTTCTTGACTGCCGTTATCGCACAAATCAAAGCCAGAAAATTTCATCCTTTTTTGTATTGGACAACGATTATCGCCACCACCACTGTGGGCACAACGCTTGCAGACTTTGCGACACGCTCTTTAGGCATAGGTTACACGGGCGGCTCAACCTTATTATTTGCACTGCTGTTGGCATCGTTAGGTGTTTGGTATAAAGCAATGGGTTCGGTTTCAGTCAGCACTTTAAACTCACCCAAAGCTGAGATGTTCTATTGGGTCACTATTATGTTTTCACAAACCTTAGGCACAGCCCTAGGCGACTGGACGGCAGATACGGCTGGTTTAGGTTATTTAGGCGCAGCCTTGATTTTTGGAAGCTTACTAGCCGTGGTTGTAATTGCATACTATTTCACCCAATTATCCAGAACATTTTTATTTTGGACTGCATTTATTCTAACCCGTCCACTTGGAGCAGTTGTGGGAGATTTTCTTGATAAGCCTTTAAGCGCAGGAGGGCTGGCATTAAGTCGATACTCGGCTTCGGCTAGCCTCATTATAATGATCATCGCTTGCATTTTGTTCTTTCCGCAGTGGGCAGTAGCAAGTGCTAAGCATTAATCATAAAGCTTTAAACGCTTATTATTAAGAAAGGATTGTATGAAAGAGCCCAACAATATCGCAAAACCAATGGCTGAAAAAAACTGGAATGAACTCTCAAGAGCACAGCGCGAAGAAATCGCCAAGATGCTTGAGCACATGGATGATGTGCGTGATGTTAACCAAGAGTATGTAGATCATCGTACCGTTGGTCAGCTAGCCGCAGATGGCGTGGCTAAAGTCGCTGGTTCATGGTCGTTTATCATACTTTTCTTGTCAGCCTTGTTGTTGTGGGCGTTCTTGAATACAGAAATTCTCGGCCCTAGGCATGAAGCTTTTGATCCATATCCCTATGTTTTCCTTAATCTGGTGCTTTCAATGCTGGCTGCTGTACAGGCGCCCATTATTATGATGTCGCAAAACCGCCAAAGTGCACGTGATAGATTGGATGCTGAAATTGATCATGAAGTAAATGTGAGGGTTGAAGTGGCGATTCAAGATGTAGATGCGCGTATTTCAGAGTTGACTCAAAAATTAGAAGAGGCCACTAAACTGATGGCTACAAAATTCTAGTGTTAAGTCGTTAATAGAGGCGAGATCAGAATGGAACGTTGGGTAGTCTACGCCATTATTTCAATGCTCTTTGCGGGCTTCACTTCAGTGGTTGCCAAGCAGGGCTTGGTAGGTATTTCTGCTGAACTAGGTTTAACTGTACGCACTATTTTTGTATGTATTTTTGTGCTGCTATTTGCAATGTTGGCGGTTGACCCTGCTGAAATAAAATCACTACAAAAAGTGAATTATACGTGGCTTGCATTTTCTGCAATCACGACTGCGGGTTCGTGGATTTTCTACTACAAGGCACTAAAAGTGGGGGATGTTGCCACGGTCGCTTTGATAGATAAAGGTAGCGTAGTCATCGCTATTTTACTGGCTTGGTGGCTGCTTAAAGAGGCTATTACTTTACGCCTTATACTCGGCGCACTGCTCATTGTTGCTGGCTTATTTGTTATTGCCAAAAAGTAACAATACTTCAAACTTTAAATTCTGCTTTAACCAATTGCTACATTTTTAAAATGTAGCAATTAGAAGTTGACAACATTTACTTAACAGTGTTAATTTAACGTTGTTAAGTAAATTATTTTATTATGCCACCAAAACCAAAAACAGAAGCCGAGCGTCAGCAATTGCGCACATTGATTATAGATGCAGCACGCGACTTATTTGTTGCGCGCGGCGTTGAAGCTGTCACTATGCGTGAAATCGCTAAGCGCATCGACTATTCTGCCACTAGCATTTATTTGCACTTTGCTGATAAAGAGGCAGTGCTACGCGCAATTCTGGATGTGGATATGCTGGCGCTTGCTACGCGTTTAAATACCATATTACAAATCGTAGATGTTGTTGAGCGCATGCAAGCACTAGGGTTTGCTTATGCCGAATTCGCTTTATCTTTCCCCAATCACTATCGGCTGATGTTTATGGCTGAGCGAACGCCTTGCGACCCAGAAAAGTCTAGCTTACAGAAAAATAATGCCGAGCAAGATTCGTATTTTCTGTTAAAAACAGTCGTCAATGATGTGTATTTAGCTGGTCGTTTTAGAGCTGAGTTGCAAGATGTAGATTTGGTTGCGCAGACCATTTGGGCGGGCATACACGGCGTTTGTTCATTAGAAATTAATATGGCACGCGATAAGTGGGTCAACTGGGCAGAAATTTCAGCACGTTTACAATTGATGCAAACGGTACTGATACGCGGACTTTTAAGAGAACCAATATGAAAAAACTAACTTTACTCAG
>JAYTRW010000454.1:0-3197 GCA_043745985.1 Methylotenera sp. | reverse complement strand
CCTGTATTACACTGCGTTCTTCAAGACTTAATTGTTTGTATTTTTCCATGCAACATTTTCCTTCGAAAAATGTTGCACTTCAAATTTGAGCGCGCCCTCGCTTTCACTCGCTAAAACACGTTAGAACTTGTCAAAATTGTCACGTTAGTTGATTGCGCCTATCACTTATGTGAGAGATCACATAAGATGCGATTAGATTTTAAGAAGTTACTTTGAGAAGTGCGTAATAATTGTTGTCAGGCAGCTTTAAAACTTAATCATGGTGGTTGCCTAGCCTCGGTAGCAACCATAAATATCTTATAACTCTATGCTAATTGATATACATCAATCATTCATATCAAAACAAGCCTAAACTAATCTGAAACGGATGTATTTATCATCTTATTAAGGAGTTCAGAGCATGTTTAAAATAATCAAACAATTTATATTTCTCATGTTATTGGGGTTTGCTCTAACGCCACTGGTAAGTTTAGCTGTTCCATCTTACGCAAGACAAACTAGAATGGATTGCGCTGCCTGTCATACCAGTTTTCCTGAATTAACGCCATTTGGACGAGAGTTCAAACTTAATGGCTACACCCTCGGTGAACGAAAGTTATTTCCAATGGCAGCTATGGTGCAGCTCTCTATGACTAGTCTAGCTAAAAATCATGACAATACTGGTGCTGAGCTTATGAAGCGCTCGAATGATCCACAGTTTGACGTTCTTGCCCTCTTTGCTGCTGGTAAATTATCTGACTATGCTGGGATGTTTGTGCAGTGGACGTACTCAAATAATGGAACACAAGACGCTGATGGAAACTTCGTTGGTCATAGCGGGTTGGATAATACCGACTTTAGATTAGTCATGAACCATGATGTTTTCGGAAAGAATACTGTATTTGGTCTAAATTTGAATAACAATCCTTCGGTGCAGGATGTTTGGAATACAACACCAGCATGGGGATTCCCATTTAATGGGCCAAATTTACCTATTCCTGGTCCAGCATTTTCGAGTGTGATAGATGGTGGACTCAGTCAACAAGTGGCAGGGCTTGGGGCCTACATGTGGTACGACCGCCATTTATACGCTGAGCTGTCTATGTACGGAAATGCGAATAAAATCTTCCGAGTATTAAGTGCTGGTCAGAATTGGAGTGACGGCTCTGTGACAAGAATCGACGGTCGATATAACCCCTATTGGCGCCTAGCCTGGAATGAGGACTGGGGGGCACATTCATTGATGGTTGGAACTTATGGCATGCAAACAGATATATTCCCTGATAGCCTGAATCCAAACGGGCCAACAAATAGATTTACTGATACTGCTGTAGATGCGCAATATCAGTTCTTATCTGATCCCCATATCATTACGCTACAAACCTCTTATATACACGAGAAGCAAGATAACAGAGCAAGTTCCGATCCTGCATGTGATGCTAGTTTAGGTGCATGCTTAAATGCAACAAACTATTTGAATACCTTTAAAGCAAAAGCAAGTTATCTGTATAACCGTAAATATGGCGCTTCAGTTGCCTTTTTTGATACAACCGGTAGCAATGATGCGGTTGCCTTCTCAACAGGAAATAATCCAGTAACAAGGCCAGACACCCAAAGTTATGTCATTCAGTTTGACTATAACCCATGGACTTTTGGCAGGCTTTCTTTGCAATATACGGGCTACACAAAGTTCGATGGCTCTAGAGATGTGGATATAGTTGGGCTGAAACCAAGCGACAGAAATACCTTATTCTTAAATGCATGGTTTGCTTACTAATTCAATCGGAGAATAGTCATGAAATATCATATTTTAATAGCACTAGGCTTAATTGGAATGTTGGTTAATACACCTGCTTTTAGTGCAAATGAAGCGGCAAAGTTGGATGGTAAGCTATGTTCAGTTTGTCATGGGCGTGTTGGTACCATTAGCTCAGAGCTTTTCCCACAGTTAGCTGGTCAACCCGCGCCTTATTTCATTGCACAAATGAAAGCTTTTCGAGACAAAACTCGTTCAGAGGAAAATGCTAAACGATTTATGTGGGGTATTTCCTCAAGACTTTCTGATGAAGAAATCCAGCAGTTAGCAACACTTTATGAGACTGAACCACCAGTACATATAGGAAAAATATCAGATCAATCTAAATATGATTTAGGAAAGAGCATTTTTATGAATGGACATCCTGAAAAAGGTGTTCCAGCATGTATGAGTTGCCATGGAGAAAAAGGTGAAGGCAAGGATGTAACGCCTAGGCTTGGTGGCCAACATGAAGCCTATCTAATGCGTCAACTCAAAGTATTTTATGGTAACGAACGACCAGCGGCGGTAGCCATGCATGAAGTGGTTAAAGGGTTATCGCAAGGAGATATCGAGGCAATAGCACAATATTTGCAAGCTCAATAATTTATCTACTTAACTTGAGCATAAGGATTTAGCTGTTTTTAGTGTTCAAACTATACCTCCTACGCGCGTAAAAGCCAATGTTAAAAGTTTACGCAGAAATTTAATTGCTCCTGCGCGCCAGTTCAGACTTAACCAGTTAAGACATATGATCTGAATTGCGATCAATATCTTAAGTCGGCTTTGAAAGTAAAAAAAGCTCACGTAAGTGAGCTTAATTTGATGGTGGCCGGGACGGGAATCGAACCTGTGACACGCGGATTTTCAATCCAAACTACTGATTTGTGTTGACTTCTAAAGCTCTAAGAATTGTAACAGTTTTTTCAGTTTTGCCCTTATCTAAAAATAACTTGCGAACTTTTAAATATATAAAAGCGCAGCAGGGGGCTTATGTTGAGCTGATTCAATGAGATAGCTATGCGAAATGCGACCTTGGGTAAACCTTGATAATAACCCCGAGCAGTTTGCCTGATCGGGAGCCATTAACTATGCAACTTTCGTAAACGGTACTACCTGACCTTTCTGATTAGATGCATCAGCTTCAGATTTCGGCGCGAACAAAGACGCGGTGCTCGCAGCCTCCTTCAAAGTATGCATCGCATGTTTTCCGTATTTTTGACTAACCCGTGGGTCACTATGTCTGAGTAAGACCTGCACATCATACAAACTGCGACCACTCGAAACCAATAGATCGGCAAATTGGTGACGTGTCGCATGAATCCGCATCTTTGATATGCCAGCAAGCTTCCTTAGGCGATACCACACACGAGTGATTGTCGTGAATGGTTTACCTGTAGCAGGATTAGCAAAGATCGTTTCG
>JAYTRW010000453.1:0-9984 GCA_043745985.1 Methylotenera sp. | reverse complement strand
TTGGTGTATTGAGCAGTGTGACTAAGTTACTTAGGGTGGCAAATATATCGTTACCGCCACTTTGAAATACATTGTCGCCAGTTGCATTGACCGCCATTTGGCGTTGAGAATCTACCTGCAATAATTGCTGATTGCTATCCCCAGCATAAGTAGCCCCCGTGGCGTTAGCGACAAACGGTATAGTGCTAGACTTAAAGCCAGCATAGAGATAGTTTCCAGAGGCATCTTGGGTATTGGCAAGTCCAATCAATGCATCTAGAGAGCCTTTTAATTCAGAGGCTATAAAACCTCTTTCTGTGTCAGATAGCGTGGCATTTCCTGCACCAATTAAGGTGGATTGTGTGGAAACGAGCAAATTAGTCACGCTAGTTAAGTTAGATTCTAAGGTGTTCAATTTAAGTTGCGCTGTTTGACGAGTATCAGAAAATTTTGCATTAGCGTTTTTAGCTGATGAAATTTCTAATGCACGCGCCGCTGCTACAGGATCATCTGAAGGTGATGAAATACGGCGCCCAGTAGAAATTTGTTCTTGTAATTTAGCCCGATCAGATTGTAAATTGCTGATTCTAGTGATGCCAGCTTGATAGATAGTGTTGGTGCTAATACGCATGATTTTTCCTTAAGCTTGAGCTATCTACCTAGTTGCAACAAGGTATCAAATAGTTGAGAGGCGATTTGCATCATCTTGCCTGCGGCCTGATAGGCCTGTTGGTAACGCAACAAGTTGGTTGCCTCTTCATCCAAGTTGACTCCTGATTCTGATTGCATCGCGGTAGTTGCTTGTTCTAATACTTTAGCTTCAGCTGCAGATGTGATTTTTAACTCACGTGTTTTATTGCCTACGCCGTTGACCAATTCAGCAAAAGCGGTTGAATAGCTAGTGGTGCTGTTATTAAGTGTGCCTTGAGTTTGTAGGCCTGCAAGTAGCAAACCGTTACGGTTGTCACTTGGGCCACTTGCAGATAATGTAAATTTATCACCATTGGTTGGCGCGCCTGTGATGACAAAACTTAATCCACCTACAGAGATCGTCGCACCACTGGTATAAGTGATTGGTGATCCTGCTGCATATACGGTTGAAATGCCCATCACAGTGACAGTTACTGATTGCGTTGATGGTGCCAGTGTAAGTGTACCTGGCATGGCAGATGAGTAAGTGAGCCCCAATGTACCCGTTAAGGTGCTACCTGCGGGAGGCACGCTGATGCTTGCAGTGCCTGTATTGGTTGTATTGGCGACTGAGCTTAGTGTAGCGCTGCCGATTGCTAATTTCTTGGCGTCCGTAATGGATAAGCTAATGGATGTTGCCACATTTCTAGTTGGGCGTATGACAAAATCATCACTCTGAGTGAACGAACCAGAAGTCAGGTTAAAACTGACGCCATCAACAGTTTGGGGCAATGCGCTAAAACTCTGCACAGTGCTGTCGCTTAGGCGAGTGATTTTGAATGGATTTGCAGAGTCAGAATTAGGATCATATTGCAAACGGTAATCGCTGCTTGTCACCGCCCTTGCGTCAACAATCTGGCTAGTAACAACCGCATTACTCGCTAGGTTGTTATTAATATTGCTGCTTACAACAGGCGTAGGCACATTAAATAAATTACCGCCGACATTCCCATTCAAATCTACACCTAGTTTATGTTGCGTATTAAATGTATCGGCAAGCACGAGCGCAAGCTGTCCAACTTGATTCTGTACAGTGTCTAGTGATTCTGATCTAAATTGAAGTAAGCCGCCAATTGCGCCACCTGGTAAGCTACTTCCACTTAGAACTGTAGATTTACCTGATGATTGATAAGATACCTCTAGCCGAGTTGGGTCAGTGGGTGAGCTTGCTGTCGTCAGCGACATTAGACTTTTACCAATGACCAAGGGCAAGCCATTACCTACGTAAATATTGTAACTACCTTGCCCCTGCGGCACTGCCGTAGTTTTGATTTGTTTGCTTAACTCCGTCACTAGTTGATCGCGCTGATCCATGAGATCGTTCGGTGGGTTGCCATTACTACTAATCGCAGTTTCAATAGAGTTGTTTAACGATGCAATTTGCTTGGCATAGGTATTTATTAGGCTAACACTGGCCGTAAGCTCAGTGTTAACGTCATCACGCACTTCATTAAGACGACTACTAGTGCTCTGCAAGCGGTTAACCAAAGATTGCGCATAAGACAGCATGGATTGTCTGCTAGGTATATCGCTTGGATTGGCGGCTAAGTTACTCACACTGCTAAAGAAATCAGAAATTGCTGGATTTAAACCAGCAGAAGCATCAGACAACATATTATCAATGTTGCTAAGTTGGCTAGCGTAAATATCGCTGCTAGCACTGGCGGCTTGGCTATTAACTACTTGCTTGGCTAGTATTTCATTAAAGGCGCGTGTAACCCCCGCAATTTCAGTACCCTGACCAATGTAGCCATTACCCGAGCTTTGTGCTTGAGCTGCAGCCTGCACGACTACTTGTCTTGAGTAGCCTGGTGTCGAGGCATTAGCAATGTTGTGACCCGTTGTGCTGAGGCCAACTTGAGCTGCTGCAAGTGCGCTTTTTCCTATACTTAATATGTCAGCCATGATATTTACTCTTTAGAAAACTTGTGTACAACTATGATGACGGTTATAAAATAGAAAACTTTAGACCACTCATCTTAATTAAATTAATTTTGGTCTTAATGCCTACCTTGTATTGTGTAATTGGTATTGTGAGTTGCAATTTTTACGCGGTAATTTTTAAGGAATCACTTTCTGTATCACGTTAGCAAGTTTGCTTGCGTAATTAGGGTCAGTCGCATAGCCTGCATTTTGCATGGCTTGCGCATAGCCATTCACGCTATCTAAGTTTGCCATCACTTTGTTGTAGCGCGGGTTGTTGTTCATCATATTGGCAAAATCTTTGAATGAATCTGCGTAGCTGTCATAAGCACGGAACTTTTCTATACGTTTTTGTTTTATGCCGTGGATGTATTCAGTGGTGGTGGCTTCTACCACTTTGCCATCCCAATTGCCTGAGGCTTTAATGCCGAATAGGTTATTACTTGGCGTACCATCTGCGCCTTTTAGTTCACGTTTGCCCCAACCACTTTCAAGCGCGGCTTGACCCAACATCAGGTGGGCTGGCACGCCAGTCGTGCGGCTGGCTTCCTCAGCATGTTTTGCCATACGATTTTTGAACTCAGTAGCACTATCAGTGGACGACTTAACATCCACTTTGTTATTAATTAATGAGGTTTCTGTAGGCGAATTTTTATTGTCAATCAGTGCTTTAAAATCTGATAGATGATTGGCCGGCTTACTATTACTTGGTGATAAAGGATTGCTGATGATTGCGTTAGATTTTGCATCAGATGCTGATGGTGTATCGCTCACAGCTTGTTCCATTGCGTTAGTCACGGGGTTGCTGCCTTGGCTAAGTTGCCTAACCAGTACATCTGAAAGACCTAGGCCTTTTGAGGCTAGGTTGCTACTCAGTTGCTGATCCAGCATCGACGTGAATGTACGGCTTTGTTCGTTATCAAAAGGGTTATCTTGCGGTGAGGCTTCACGCATGCTTTTCAACATCATATTCATGAAAATTGCCTCGAACTGCTTAGCAACCTCCTTAATAGCCTCTGGTGAATTTTCTTTCGCAGCATTCTTTAAGCCATTTAGGCTATTGGCATCAAAGGCTACTTTTCCAGATAAATCAGTGCTGTTAATCATGTTAAATGACTTCCAAATCCGCGTGCAGTGAGCCAGCGGCTTTCATGGCTTGCAAGATAGCAAGTAAATCTTGGGGCGTTGCGCCTATCGCATTAAGCGCTTTCACTACATCGGATAGATTAGCGCCGCTATTCAGTTTTAAAACCTTGCCAGGCTCTTTATTAATTTCGATTTGTGAGCGTGCTGTCGATACGGTTTGTCCGCTTGATAGTGCGCCAGGCTGGCTGATGACTGGGTCTGTGTTAATCACTACAGATAAATTGCCATGTGATACTGCACAGTTTTCCAATGTGACTGCTTGGTTCATCACTACAGAGCCAGTGCGAGCATTCATAATGATTTTAGCGTTAGTTGGGGCGGGCGCCACGTTGATTTTTTCTAAATCGGCAAGAAAACTAACACGACTGCTATTGGCTGGCGCTTGCACACGAATCACGCGACCATCTTGTGCTAAAGCTGTATTTGCACCAAAGCGTTTATTAATCGCATCGACTACTAACGATGCTGTTGAAAAGTCTGATTCTTTCAGTTCAAGATTGACATTGTCTGATTGACTAATCGTATTAGGAATTGAGCGTTCTACCGTGGCGCCATCAGAAATTCTACCTACGCTAAGGTGATTGATTTGTGTTTGACTGCCGTTAGCTGAAGCACCAACACCACCTACCACTAAGTTACCTTGCGCCATAGCGTAAATCTGGTTGTCAGCGCCTTTAAGCGGTGTCATCAGCAGCGTACCGCCACGTAGACTTTTAGCACTACCCATGGATGAAACAGTAACGTCCAGCGTTTGACCAGGTTGTGCGAAGGCGGGTAGGCTACCCGTAATAATCACAGAAGCCACGTTCTTCATTTGCACACTAGTGCCGGGCGGCAAATTCACGCCCATTTGCTGCATCATACTAATCATACTTTGTACGGTGTAGGGCGTTTGGTCGCCTGTGCCATCTAAGCCAACTACAAGTCCGTAGCCGATTAATTGGTTGTTTCTCACGCCTTGAATCGTCGCTAAATCTTTTAATCTCTCGGCATGTGCTGGTTGAGTAAACAGCAGACTAATGGAAAACAGCGCACAGCTGACGTTGCGCCAAACTGGAGAACTATTATTTGAGAGCTGATGTGTCATGATGTTCATTAAAGTGCGCTCATACTTAGGAAAAAGCGTGCCACCAACACTGCAATACTTGCGGCATCCACTTTCGCGTTAGTTCTATACTCAATACGGGCATCCGCCACTTTATTGGATGGTACAAAATTGCCAACCGTGATGGTGTCGGGGCTAACAACACCAGAAAAACGCACAAACTCCGTGCCTTTATCAAATGAGATTTGTTTTTCACCACTTACCGACAAATTACCATTTGGCAATACCTCAATCACAGTGACGGTAATCGAGCCATTGAATACATTACTAGCTTTAGCATCATCTTTTTCTTTGACTGAATTAGAAGAGCTTCCTGCAAAGCTTGCTGCAGGGACGTTATGACCAAATAGACTCGTAATTGAATTGGCGGCTTTACCGTCTTTACTGCCATTGCTTTCAGAATTTTTGGTGGTGTTGGTATTTTCTACAATGTTGATCGTAACAATATCTCCCACAAAACGTGGGCGACGGTCTTCAAATAAAGGGCGATAAGCCGCTACATTGAAAATAGCGCCATTATTAGATTTAACAGGCACTACAGCGGTAGGTTTTGCTGTCATCGGCTGTTTTACAACGGTTGATGGGGTAAAAGCGCAAGCATTTAATAGGAGGCACGATGCTAACGCAAAGCCTTTTAAGGCTAAATGGCAGATTTTAAGATAATTAGTATTCAACATAGTTAACTCTTTTTTGCTTAAATTATATTCAATTAATCTTAATTGAATCAACATTACATCTGAGTCAATTTCTGCAACATTTGATCGGATGTAGTAATAGCTTTACTATTAATTTCATAGGCACGTTGGGTTTGAATCATATTGACTAACTCTTCCACCACATTCACGTTAGAAGTTTCAACGTAACCTTGCGTTAATAAGCCTGCGCCATTCGTACCAGGGTTATTTAACGTAGGGTTGCCAGATGCTGTTGTTTCTACAAAAAGGTTCTCACCTTTGCCTTGTAAGCCCGCAGTATTAATAAATGTTGCCAATTGCAAAGTACCAATTTGTGTGGTGGCAGTTGAGCCTGTCGTTGTGATTGAAACCGTACCGTCGCGACCCACAGTAAAGCTTTCTGCATTGGCTGGAATGGTAATCGCTGGTTGAACAGGAAAGCCACTAGAAGTCACTAGTTGACCTTGGCTATCCGTCTGAAAAGAACCATCGCGGGTGTAAGCGGTTGTGCCATCTGGCATCAAGACTTGAAAGAAGCCCGCACCTTGAATGGCCACGTCTTTGTTGTTACTGGTTTGCTGTAAATTACCTTGGCTAAAAATACGTTCCGTTGCCACAGGTCTTACCCCAGTACCAAGCTGCAAGCCAGAAGGTAATTGTGTCTGTTGCGAAGTTTGTGCACCAGGCTGACGAATATTTTGATAAAGCAAATCTTCAAATACCGCACGTGAGCGCTTGAAGCCATTGGTGCTTACGTTTGCCAAGTTATTGGCAATCACGTCCATCTGGGTTTGTTGGGCATCTAGGCCAGTTTTTGAAATCCATAGTGAGCGTATCATTTTATTTCCTTTTAGCTAGACTTGCCAGCGAAGCTGGGTTAGTAGCGCTTATCAGTTTATTCTGGTCAAAAATCAGCAGATGTTTCTTAATCGCTACATAATCGCTGACTGATATTTTTGAATGCTATGAATCAATCTTAACCTAAGCTTACTCAACCCAAACTTAGGAGTTGAGCGGCTTTATTAGCGTTATTCTCAGCGCTTTGCATCAGCTTCATTTGTGTTTCAAATTGTCTAGCTAAACTAATCATCGACACCATCGCATCAATCACATTGACGTTACTGCTTTCCAGCGCGCCACTTACAACATGAACGTTCGCATCGACTTCTGCTGGGTTGCCATTGCTCGTCACAAACAAGCCATCTTCAGCGCGTACTAAATCTGCTTCAGGAGGATTAACCAACTTTAAGCGCCCCAATATATTGGATGCTCCTGGCTTAGAGCCATTTGCAACAGTCGAAACCGTGCCGTCTTTACCAATAGAAACCGCAACATCAGGTGGAATGCTGATAGGACCACCATCACCCAATACGGTTAAGCCTGTAGCGGTCTGTAATACGCCGTTCTCGCTTACTTTGAGTGAGCCGTTACGTGTATAACCTTCAGAACCATCAGCACGTTGAATGGACAACCAACCTTTGCCTTGAATCGCTACATCTAAATCGCGGTTAGTCGATTGAATAGCGCCAGGATTAAAGTCTGCACCTACAGTAGAGTCCACTACAAATGCACGTGTCGCTAAACCTTCGCTAATCACAGGCACGGCTCTGAACGAGTCGACTTGTGCCTTAAAGCCAGTAGAGGTGACGTTGGCTAAGTTATGGGCGGTTGTCGCCTGTTGTTCAAGTATGTGTTTTGCGCCTGTCATTGCGGTGTAAATCATGCGATCCATAGCGGCTCTCCTAATTCTTTAAGTAGGCTTAATTTATTAACGCTTATTGATTAACGTAAGTTAACTAAAGTTTGTAAAACTTGATCTTGCGTTTTAATGGTTTGCGCATTGGCTTGATAATAGCGCTGGGCAGTAATCAAATTGACAAGTTCGGCAGTCAGGTCAGTGTTAGAATCTTCAACAGCGGAAGACTGAAGTACGCCTAACGTTCCTGAACTTGGTACGCCAACTAGTGGAGCACCAGATGTTGAACTTTCACTCCATGCATTACCGCCTAGCGATTGTAGACCGTTAGGGTTGGCGAAGCTTGCTAGCACGACTTGGCCTAACGCTCTTGATTGACCATTGCTATAGCGTCCAACAATCGTGCCATCTGCGCCAGTATTAAACCCAGCTAAACGCCCAGAAGTGTAGCCATCTTGCGATAGGCTATTAATACTGAAATTAGAGCCAAATTGAGTGCTACCAGAATAGTCTATCGTCAGTGATACTGCAGCCGCGCCAGTTGGCACGGTTGGTACAGTCGCTGGAGGGGTAGGTGGATTTAATGGAGCAAATGTCACCGTAGTTGGACTCGCTGGAGAGCTGGTAGGATTTAGACCTGTTCCAGATGCAGGAAAAGTTAATGTTGCTGTAGGAGTTGGTAACGTCGTTGTAGAGATCCCATCTGCGGTCGTATATACCTGCCAAACGTTAGGTGAAGGATCTTTAACAAAAAAAGTTTGTAAGGTATGAGAATTACCTAAGCTATCAAACACGGTGACTGCAGTCGAGTCGTTGTAAGTGGTTGGGTCGGTTGGATCAAATGGTGTGACAGCAGGTGTAGCTTTGCGGGAATCCAAATTCACCAGGCCAACTATTTTGGCTGTTGCTTTAGGTTGTAAATCTGAAGTGTTAATTTTCAGGTCAACTGGCGCACCTTTTTGTAGCGTACCAGCCGCGTCTGCCGCATAGCCAGTCAAACGCTTACTTGCTGCATCTACAATAAAACCATCTTTATCCATCTTAAATTGACCATTTCGTGAATAAGTCACAGCCCCGTTATTAGTCATACGAAAAAATCCGCCGCCATTGATCGCAATGTCCAAGGAGTTGTTTGTGCTAGTCACGTTACCCTGCGTGAATTGCTGCGCAACGGTAGATAGATTAGTACCAATACCAATCTGTGTGCCGCCGCCGCCAGTAAGTGAGTTGGCGAATACATCTGCAAACTCTGCGCGTGATTGTTTAAAACCTACTGTATTGGCGTTGGCTACGTTGTTGCCGATAACCTCTAATTGTTTTGAAGCTGCATTAAGACCACTTAAACCTTGTTGAAAACTCATGGTGTTCTCCTGTTATAAATATTTAATCATTGCTTTACATTTAATGTTTTTAATATGGCTGAAGGTTTAGAAGATTTCTTTTACATCAGTGGTGCTAACGCTGGCTAAATTACTTAAATTTAATTTCACACCACTGGTGCTATTTGAAACACTCATCACTTCGGCGTAATTAAGGCTTTCAGCCGCCACAGATTGTCCTGATGTAGTTGCTGTAACCTCAAATTTATAATTGCCAGTTTTTGCGACTAAGCCATCATCAGCTAAGCCATCCCATTTCAATGGAAAGTTGCCAGCTTCTTGCGCACCTAGATTTAATGTTCTAATCGTTGACCCAGCAGAATCTTTAATCGTCACGCTAAGTTTGTCTGCTCCAATAGGTAGGTCTACGCCAAAATATCCACCAGTGCCAGTGGTGGTTAATGCCGTACCAGGTACTAAAACGTTGTGACCAATCATGTTGGCCGCTTGATATGATTGCCCAGACTGCATATTACTCATGAGTGATTCCACAGTAGAGTTCAGCTTATCAATGCCAGTAACTGTTGAAAGCTGCGCCATTTGGCTGGTCACTTGCGCGTTATCCATTGGATTCAATGGGTCTTGATTTTTCATCTGCGTCACGAGTAAGGTCATAAACCTATCCTGCGCTTTGTCTACGCTACTTTTCGCAGTATTTGTCTTGCCATTCACGCTATCAAGCAAGGCTTGAGTAGGGGTATTTGAAGTGGTTTGTACGGTGGTCATAATATTTACCTTTATGTTAAAACTTCAGTTTTTTAACTTAGCTATTGCTACGTGTTTTTAGTGTAGAGAAGCTACTGTTGCCCTATTTAATTAGGACAGCTTATTGTTGTCCTATGGTCAACGTTTTAAGTAGCATGGTTTTAGCGGCATTCATGGTCTCGACGTTATTTTGATAAGCGCGTGAAGCAGAAATCATATTCACCATTTCTTCTGTCACATTGACGTTTGGCATGGTGACGTAACCTTTATCGTTCGCCAGTGGATGTTTTGGGTCATACACCACTTTAGCGGGCGAGTTATCTTCAATCACTTTAAGTACTTTTACGCCACTCGCATCGGGTGAACCTGTAGGCGTTGCACTAAATACCACTTGCTTGGCTTTGTAAGGCGTTCCGTTTGCGCTAGTGGCGCTATCGGCATTGGCAAGGTTACTGGCAACCGTGTTTAAGCGCTGTGCTTGCGCACTCATGGCTGAGCCTGAAATATTAAATACGTTAAATAGAGACATTTTTTATCCTATCCAAATAAAATTTAAGAACTTTGTAGCGCCGCTAACATTTGCTTTAACTGGGCGTTGATGAGCGTTAAGCTAGCTTCATAGCGAATACCGTTGTCAGCAAACTGGTTGCGTTCTACATCCATATCAACCGTGTTGCCATCTACGCT
>JAYTRW010000452.1:0-3228 GCA_043745985.1 Methylotenera sp. | reverse complement strand
CGAAAGCCTTAGCGAGTGCATTGCAGAAAATTAGTGATTATGCACATCAAATTCACAACCCAACGGCGGAAGCGCATCCAGAAACAGGGCAGATGATGGTTATTAATCCATTGGTGGGTGTGTCGTTTGATAGTTTATTTAGTACGCATCCTAAAACTGAGGAGCGGGTAGCGCGGTTGATGGCAATGGTGGTTTAAGCTGGCTATAATGAATACCACACCGCAAGAGTTAATGGATGCAGCTTTTGATAACTATTTTGCACTTTCAGATATTCTTATAAAAGACCTGCAGGCATTGCTCGAGAGCGAGTCCGACTCGCAACATTGGCGTCGCAATTATATTCGAGTGAGTGCTTCGCTTATTGAAGGTTATGCTCATTGTCTTCGTGAAATGTGTGCAGTTAGCTTTCTATGCATATCTCCCGAAATTAACCGAAAAGAAGAAAAACTCCTTCGTTCGGAGCAAAGTCTAGAGGCGAATGAACGTATAAAGCGAACTTTGCGTGTTGCATATAAACTCTTTGAACTTCAGCCTCCGCCAAACTTTGGAGGCTCTGAGTGGCCACGAGCTCAACGCATTCTTGCAAAGCGACATCAGATTATGCATCCGAAAACCCCCGCCGACCTTGATATTTCAGATGAGCTCTGGGAGGAGTTATATAATGATATTACTTGGTTGCTTGGACAGTTTTTTAGTTTCATTTCTACCTCGGAGAAGAAGTATGGTACTTAGTCGCTCTCGCGCGACTGGCGAGTTACTTTCTTTTACTTAGCCAAAAGAAAGTAACCAAAGAAAAGGCTACTCCCTACTGCTTGATTCCTAAGATTTATATTCATTTTAGACGACAAGCGGAAACTCGCTGACGCTCAAACAGCCGCTTATCGAAATCCTCCAAAATGAATATAAATCTTAGGTGCGGTAGCAGGAGATTTAAGTTCAAAAGCGTTGGATTTTCATCCCTGCTTGTTTTAATCTACAAATCTCTCAAACTCCGTCATTCTGAGTGAAGCGAAGAATCCAGTAGTTTGAGCGCATCTTAAAATCTAGATTCTTCGTTTCACTCAGAATGACGGTGGTTTATTGCCTGTATGGTAGCAGAAGAGATTTAAAATCTACCTCGTTGAAGTTTCACGTATGAATAGCCCCGAGCGCGCTGTTATCAAGTAAAATCAAGGCTTGATCAATGGGTTTTAACTTCAAGAAAGTTTTCTTTGTATATATCTCAACAAATCGCTGCAAATGCTGTGAATCAGGTGTTGTCTGGCCGTAATCTTACTTTGGCGTTGCCTACGGCTTTGGCGGTTTTTCCTAGTGCTACGCCTCAGCAGCGTGGGGCGGCGCAGGATTTAAGTTACGGTACTTTGCGGTTTTATGGTGAGATTGATGCTTACTTGGTGCAGCTGCTTGAAAAGCCGTTAACAGATGACCGTATTAATGCTTTGTTGCTCGTCGCGATTTATCAGTTATTGCACGATAAAGCAGACTCTTTTACGGTGGTAAACCAAGCAGTGCATGCGGTGAGCCAATTAAAACGTCCTGCGCCTAAAAGTTGGGCTAAGGGTTTAGTAAATGCAATTTTGCGTAATTTCTTACGTCAAAAAGATCAGCTAGCTGCAAAACTTAAATCTAGCGATGTGGCGGCTTATTCTTATCCGCAGTGGTGGGTTAACAAGCTTAAGGCTCAGTATCCAAGTCACTGGCAGGGCATGCTTGAAACGGGTAATCAACATCCGCCTATGACTTTGCGGGTGAATACGCAAAAAATCAGCATGCAGGATTATTGTCAGTTACTGACTCGTCAAGATATTGAAGCCAACCATATCGGCGCGCAGGCTTTGATTTTGACGAATCCTGTGGCTGTAGAAAAAATTCCAGGTTTTACCGATGGTATTGTTTCTGTGCAAGATTTAGGCGCACAGTTAGCAGCATATCTGCTTGCAGCCGAAGCTGGTATGAATGTGCTAGATGCTTGTTGCGCGCCAGGTGGTAAAACTGGGCATATTCTAGAGTTGGCAGATGTGGCTTTAACGGCTTTGGATTCTGATGAAACGCGTTTGCAGCGCGTGCAAAGTAATTTGAGCCGCATGAAGTTGCAAGCGAACCTTTTGGTTGGCGATGCATCAATGACTGATTGGTGGAGTGAGGCGAAAGCTGCGCCACAGCTTTTCGACAGAATATTGGCGGATGTGCCATGTAGCGCATCGGGTATCGTGCGACGCCATGTGGATATTAAATGGCTAAGACGTGAGGCTGATATTGCTTCTTTTACGCGTCAACAGGCTAAAATTCTGGCTAATCTATGGCAGATGTTGGCAAAGGGTGGTAAATTACTTTATGTAACGTGCTCTGTTTTTA
The DNA here is from genome assembly GCA_043745985.1 of Methylotenera sp. Classification (GTDB taxonomy): domain Bacteria; phylum Pseudomonadota; class Gammaproteobacteria; order Burkholderiales; family Methylophilaceae; genus Methylotenera. The sequence goes on along the minus strand of JAYTRW010000452.1, from coordinate 873 downwards.
ATGAAGAAAATCAAGGACAAGTGGATAATTTTTTACAAAATAATGCTGATGCGACTCAACTATCATTTGAGCTACCAGAAAATTATGCGTCAGCAGAAATCACCCAAATCAATGGTCAACTTATCCCTACAAATGCACACGATGGCTTTTTCTATGCATTACTACAAAAAAATTAAACAATTCTTCTCACTCTGCTTGCTCATGCTGTTTGCAACCACGGCATTGGCAAGTGGTAGCAGTATGAATATCAGGAGTGCATCGCTAGTGGCACTTGATGATTCTTACGCACTGAATGCAGACGTTGACATGAAGTTTAGCGAGAAGATGGAGGAAGCCATTAGCAAAGGCTTTGAGCTTAATTTTTTGATTGAATTTCAGTTGGCAAAACCCCGACAATATTGGTTTGACGATGAGGTGGTGACAGTAACCCACCGTGTTACTTTAAGCTACCATGCACTTTCTAGGCAGTTTTTAGTCATTCGGGGCGATCAGCAAAAAGCTTTTGTACGTTTAGATGAAGCCACTGATGATTTATCTGAAATCAGTGACTTAAAAGTATTTCAAAAGTCTGAAGTAGAAAAGGGCGAGCATTATAAGGCCGCTGTATTGATGCGGCTTGATCCCAAAAAATTACCAAAAGTATTACAGGGCGATGCCATGGGCTCAGATGACTGGAAAATGAGTTCGCCGCGCTTTGAGTGGGTGCCTAGTTTGTTTAAATGATTAACTTTATTAAATGAAATATGTCGTTTTAGTGAGCGCTGCTTTAGGCGGCTTTTTACTCTACTTGCTGTCAAATGCAAGTGCAAATACTGCTGCGTCTGGCGAGTACTATACTCTGCTGGTGACGCTCAATGGTGTGTTAGCCACATT
>JAYTRW010000451.1:0-10010 GCA_043745985.1 Methylotenera sp. | reverse complement strand
CGCAGACTTTACGCAAATAATGCATGACCAGTGGCATGTCTTTTAGGTAGCCATCTTTGCCGTCACGGTGATACAACCTTGCAAATATACCCAGCACTTTAATGTGACGTTGCGCGCCCATCCATTCAAAATCACGATAGAACTCGCTAAAGTCATTAGCGACAGGTAGACCGGCTTTTTTTGCAGGTTCCCAGTAACGTACGGCCATATCAATAATCTGCTCTTCATCCCACTGAATATAGGCGTCTTTAAGCAAAGAGACCAAATCGTAAGTAATGGCGCCGTGTACGGCATCTTGAAAATCTAATATGCCAGGTGTATTTTCATGTGTCACCATCAAGTTGCGTGAATGATAATCACGATGTACTGTGACCTGCCCTTGCGACAATATGTTTTTGTTCAGCGCTGTAAAAGTCTGTTGTAGCCAACCTTGCTGCTCTGCATTGAACGTTTGACCTAAGTGCTTATTCACATACCAATCAGGGAATAACTGCATCTCGCGCGTTAATAGTGCTTCATCATAGGCAGGTAAATCATGGTTTTTGCTCGCTGACTGCAATTTAATGAGCGCATTCGTGGCATCGCCATAGAGCATTTGTGCAGTTTCATTACTCAAATGCTGCAAATAAGTGTCATTACCTAAGTCACTCAATAACAAAAAACCATTGGCTAAATCTTGCGCAATCACCTTCGGCACATTCAAACCTGCATCTAGAAACTGCTTAGCCAACTTTACAAACGGCGTGCAATCCTCTTCTGGTGGCGGTGCATCCATGGCGATTAAGGTTTGATTTCCTAAATAGGGGTTGGCTAAATTCACCCTAAAATAACGCCTGAAGCTAGCGTCTGCCGATGCGGTTGTTAGCTTGAAATTTGCGTCTGGTAAGGTCTGACCTAACCAAACGTTGAGTTGTTGTTGTCTATCATCCACAGCGATCTATCCAATGTTATATAATGTTGCTTTATTGCGCTTTGTACATTAAAAATACAAAAATCATTAAAGGGGCAAAACGATTTATTGATTGCCAAAAAGTCCAATTTATGAGATTTTATCACTGATAAAATAAAACCGTCTGCCTATATACTCGTGCCCTACATTCCAACCCTATTCAATATGTTAACTTCATGCTAAAAAGCCGTTTTTTAAGTGGCTTAACAGCGGCTTTATTACTTTGCAGCTTACGCTCACATGCCGAAAGTGAAGTCATTCCTGTTGAATCTGCAACTATCGGCGACTCACTGGGTTTAGCTGACGCATCTGGCGAATCAAATGCTGTAGAAGCCAATGCAGATGCACTTGTTATTGAAGGCGATAAACTAGAGTTGCATCTTGATAGAGAAATGCGAGCAATTGGTAACGCTAAAATCAGCCGTGGTAAGCAAAATATCACAGGTGATTTAATAGATTACAACGTCCAAAATGACGAATTGCACGTCACGGGCAATGCCAGCATCAATGTCGGTAACGCCCAACTGGCAGGACCTGAGCTGCATATGCATTTATCTGAAAGCATAGGGGAAATTAAAGACGCGTCAATCAGCATTCTTGAAAACGACGAGAAAGCAGAGTCTAAAAAAATCCGAGCTAGCACTAAAAGTTCTGAAAAGTTCTCTAAAAACTTAGGCAACTTGCAAAACCAACAAATTGGCGGTGCAAGCTCATACTCATTGGCAACAGAAGTGTCCGATGGCAATCAATCACAAGGTGGTTTAGGTCTTGATTCAGATGGAAATGCATCACCTCGCTCATCGAATGCACGCGGTGATGCAAAAGCTATTATTTTTGAAGGCCAAGATAGAAAAACACTGAAAGATGCCCGCTACACCACTTGCGATGCTGGTGTAGATGACTGGTATATTAAAGCCAAAGAATTAAACCTGAACGATTACAGCAAGACTGGCGTGGCTAAAAATGCTTATATTGAATTTAAAGGTGTACCGCTAATTTACACACCATGGATTAGCTTCTCATTTAACAATCAACGTAAAAGTGGTTTACTTGCGCCAACTTACGGTACGACGACTAAAAGTGGTTTCGAATTAACCGTGCCTTTCTATTGGAACATTTCGCCTAACATGGATGCAACGTTTGCAACACGAGTCTTGAGTAAACGCGGTGTACAATTACAAGGTGAGTTTAGATATTTGGAAGATAATTTTTCTGGTATCGATGACTTGGAGTACCTACCAAGTGATGACCAAACTAGCCAGAATCGATATTACTTAAACCTAAAACATCAACAGAGCTTTGGCAAAGGCTGGTCTGCTGGCTATAGCCTAGAAAAAGTTTCTGATAATGAATACTTTGCAGACTTATCAACGCGTATTGTCACAACCAGCCGGGTTACTTTGCCGCAGCAATTTAATATAGATTACGCTGACGACACATGGAATTTTAACGCTCTAGCACAAAAATTTCAGACTTTAGATAACATATCCTACCCATATGAACGCTTGCCGCAATTAACATTAAATGGTAACAAAGATTTTGGCGATTTCAATGCGAATCTATATACACAGCTAGTCGCTTTTGACACCAATAAAAATGCGCCAGCCAAAGTCACAGGTTCACGTTTAACAGTATACCCAAGTATCAGCTTACCGATGAATAAAACATATGGCTACATTACGCCAAAAATCGGTATTCATCATACCAGTTACAGCCTTAATAACGACCCTAACAATAACAGCTCGATCGAGCGTACATTGCCTATCGCCAGCGTAGATGGCGGCTTGTTTTTTGATCGCGACTTCAAAATTGCTAGCCGTCACTACACGCAAACCATAGAGCCGAGAATGTTTTACGTATACATTCCAAAAACTAAGCAATCAGACATTCCAATTTTTGATACCAGTGACACGGACTTGAATTTCAGCTCTTTATTTAGTGAAAATCAGTACACTGGCAACGACCGTATTAATAATGCTAATCAATTGAGCCTAGCCTTAACTTCACGCCTCATTGAATCTGATACTGGCATACAGCGCTTATCAGCGTCTATTGGTCAACGTTATTATTTTGCAAATCAAACAGTGTCGCTCCCAGGCGCTACTTTACGAGAAAGCAACAGCTCAGACATCATTGCGGGGCTTAGTTCATACCTAAAAACTAGCTGGAATATCGATGCATTTTGGCAATACAACACCGACGACTCTAGATCGGTGCGCACCACAATCTCTAGCCACTACGCCCCTGAACCTGGTAAAGCGCTTAACTTAAGCTATAGTTATCGACGCGATACTCCAGGTGCAGCAACTCAAGATGGCTTAGATCAATTTGACCTCTCGGGCCAATGGCCTTTGGGCAAAGGCTGGTATGGTGTAGGCCGCGTTAACTACTCATTAAAAGAAAGCAGCATCATCGAAACACTGGCTGGCTTAGAGTATGATGCAGGCTGTTGGCAAACAAGAACTGTTATTCAGCGTGTAAGCACGGCAACGGCTAACGCCAACTATGCATTCTTCTTTCAACTTGAACTCGGCGGATTAGCCTCTATTGGCGCCAACCCTTTGTCGGTCATCAAACGTAACATTCCAGGCTATGTGAATACAGGTCTAATTCCTGACACCTATCAACAACCTTATTACGAGTAACTATTTTGCGCACCTTGATTAAACATACAGTGATTAAACATACAGTGATTAAACATATAGCGATTAAACATTCAGCCATTAAAAGTGTAATTCAATTTATATTGCTTGCTAGCGCGCTTTTTATCGCCAATCAATTTAATGCTCAAGCAGCAGATATTATTAAGTTGGATCGCATTGTCGCAGTCGTCGATCAAACGGTGATTACAGAGCAAGAGCTGGAAAGCCGCATTGCCACTGTCACTGCGCAATTTAAAAAACAAGGCACAGAGTTACCAGAAGAAAGTGTCTTACGTAAGCAAATTTTAGAACGTTTAATTACAGATACTCTGCAAATTCAGTATGCCGCACAAATTGGTCTTAAAGTTGATGATAATCAACTAGATAAAACCATTGAGAGAATTGCCGACCAAAATAACTTAACATTAACTGAGTTTAGCGAGGCCTTAGCTAAAGATGGCATCAGCCTGCGTAAATTTAGAGCAGATATTCGCAATGAAATTACTGTTTCAAGACTGCGTGAGCGTGAAGTAGATGGCCGAGTGAACGTAAGTGAATCTGAAATTGATAACTATTTAACCTCACAAGCCTCACTTAACGAAAATACCGACGAATTTGAAATCTCGCATATTTTGATTCGTACACCTGAAGAAGGCGCTACAGAAGATATTCAAAAAGCAAAAGCTAAAGTCGATGAGGCTTTGAAGCAACTAAATTCTGGCGTCAGCTTTGCTAAAGTATCTGCCAGTTTTTCTGATGCGCCTAACGCCTTAGAAGGCGGTAGCTTGGGCTGGAAAAAAGGCTCACAAATGCCAGCATTGTTCTTAGATGCACTAAAAAACATGCAAGCAGGCGAAGTTTCAGCGCCACTTCGCAGTCCAAATGGCTTCCATTTGCTCAAACTAACCAATAAGCGTGGCGGTAACTCTCCGCTAGTCATTCAACAAACTCATGCACGCCATATTCTTATCAAAATTACCGAGGTAATGTCTGACAAAGAGGCTGAGACCAAAATTGATGCAATTAAAGAGCGTCTTGATAACGGTGAAAAATTTGAAGTATTGGCTCGCCAATTTTCTGAAGATTCCACGGCATCAAATGGCGGTGATTTAAACTGGGTTAACCCTGGCGACACGGTTCCGCCTTTTGAAAACGCTATGAATGCACTTAAAGATGGGCAAATCAGCGCGCCAGTGCGTAGTCAATTTGGTTGGCACATTATTCAAGTATTTGAACGCCGCTCGCAAGACATGAGTAAAGAATCTGCACGCTTAAAAGCACGTCAAGAAATCCGTGCACGTAAGGCAGATGAAGCTTATCAAGATTGGATTCGTGAGTTGCGCGACCGCGCTTACGTTGAGCTTAGACTTGAAGATAAGTTTTAAGTCACATATATTTACGCCTACATTTTGCCGCTTAGTTTAACGTGACAAAACCATTTCCACGCATTGCCATCACTGCTGGCGAACCGGCTGGCATAGGTCCTGACCTTTGCGTATTGTTAGCACATCAACCACTTAACGCCGAAGTGGTCATGATTGCCGATGCCAATATGCTGCAAGAGCGTGCTAAAGCGCTTAATGTGGATATTCAAATCCAAGATTACTCTGAGAAATTACACACAGCACATCTCGGCAATGGCGTCATAACGGTGTTACATCAAGCTATCAGTCAGCCTGCAGTGGCAGGGCAATTGGATGCGAGCAATAGTCAATATGTGCTGCAAACGCTAAAAGCTGCAGCGCTAGGATGCGTAAACCAAGAGTTTGATGCAATGATCACTGCACCTGTGCACAAAGGCATTATCAACGACGCAGGTATTGCATTTAGCGGCCACACTGAATTTCTAGCTGAGTTGACTAATACATCACAAGTCGTGATGATGCTAGTGGGCAGCGGCTTACGCGTTGCACTTGCCACGACACACTTGGCGTTAAAAGATGTGCCAGCGGCTATTACTAAAAGCAGCTTAGAAACCACTATTCGCATTCTGCATCACGATTTAGTGCATAAATTTGGCTTAGCAAAGCCGCGTATTCTAGTGGCTGGCTTAAATCCACATGCAGGTGAAGATGGCTATTTAGGTCGTGAGGAAATCGACATTATCAACCCAGTGCTAGAAAAATTACGCACTGAAGGTATGCTGCTAATAGGTGCTCTGCCAGCAGATACCCTATTCGCAAAACACCATTTAAGCAAAGCCGATGCCGTGCTTGCCATGTACCACGACCAAGGCTTGCCTGTGCTAAAGCACGCCAGTTTTGGCGAAGGTGTAAACGTAACGCTAGGCTTGCCAATTATCCGCACCTCAGTTGACCACGGCACTGCGCTTGATTTAGCAGGAACAGGCAATATTGAAATCGGCAGCATGCTAGCCGCCATTGAGTTGGCAATCACGCTAGCCCATCACAAATTAATAAGCTCAATCTAAAAGTTAAATCCATCAATGAAACACATCGCAAAAAAACGCTTCGGCCAAAACTTCCTCACTGACCAAGCCGTTATTTCTAGCTTAGTAGAAGCCATTTCACCCAAAGCGGATGATTTGATGGTGGAAATTGGTCCAGGTTTAGGTGCGCTAACCAAGCCATTATTGCAAAGATTAAAGCTTTTACACGTAGTAGAAGTAGACCGCGACATCATCGCTTGGATGCAAACAGAATATGGCAAACCAGCCTACGCCAACAACGCCATCGACATTCACAATGCCGATGCGCTCAAGTTTGACTTCACCAGCTTAGGTAGAAATTTGCGTGTAACTGGCAACCTGCCGTACAACATTTCAACGCCAATTCTATTTCACCTGCTCGATAACGTAAGTGCTATTACTGATATGCACTTTATGCTGCAAAAAGAGGTCGTTGAGCGCATGGTGGCTTCGCCCTCAACGGCGGCATACGGAAGACTTAGCGTCATGTTGCAGTATCGCTTACAAATGGATTATTTAATCACCGTACCGCCAGAGGCTTTTGAACCTGCGCCTAAAGTAGAGTCAGCCTTTGTGCGCTGTGTGCCGCATGCCGTGTTGCCGTTTGTAGCAAAAGATGAAGCCATGTTCGCAAAAGTCGTACTCGCCGCATTCGGGCAGCGTCGCAAAACTTTACGTAATACACTGAAAGAACTATTAAGTGACGAAGGTTTTACCGCACTTAATATCGACTCTCAACTACGTGCAGAGAATTTAGCCGTTTCAGATTTTGTCGCTATTGCAAATTACTTAAGCACCCTGTAGGAGCGACGCCTTCACGTGTGAATAATGTGCTTCAGCGCATAAATTCCACGGGGATGACCCTTGCGGTTACGTCGCGAATGCAATGCCGCAAATCGCGACGGGACGTCGCTCCTACAATAAATTTTTGACAGCCTCAGAATCTTAGCTACGTAGAGTGCTGTTATAATTTATAAATAAATTTAAAATAACTTAACTACACATTGGGGAGCAATTTTGCGAATTATTCTTTTAGGCGCACCAGGCGCAGGCAAAGGTACACAAGCCACCTTTATTAAGCAACACTTCAACATCCCACAAATTTCAACTGGCGACATGCTACGTGCCGCAGTAAAAGCAGGCACACCACTAGGCTTAGAAGCAAAAAGCTTTATGGACAGCGGCGGTTTAGTACCAGATGCCGTGATTATTGGCATGGTAAACGAGCGTATTAAAGAAGCAGATTGTGCAAACGGCTTTTTATTCGATGGCTTTCCACGCACCATTCCACAAGCTGAAGCGATGAAAAACGCAGGCGTCGCGATTGATTACGTAGTAGAGATCGACGTACCAGACAGCGCGATTATGGAACGTATGACAGGTCGTCGCAGTCACCCCGCCAGCGGCCGCACCTACCACGTAAAATTCAATCCACCAAAAGTGGAAGGCAAAGATGACATCACAGGCGAAGAACTAGTACAACGAGCAGATGAAGCGCCAGACGTAGTCAATAAACGCTTAGTTGAATACCACGACCAAACAGAACCGTTGGTTGAATACTATGGCGGCTGGGCAAAAAGTGGTGCAACTGGCGCACCAAAACATGTAAAAATAAATGGCTTAGGTGAGTTGGAAACAATTAAAGCTAATATTTTTGCAGCTTTGAAATAGTTAAACACAGGTGTGCAAATCAAATTGGTTTGCACATCCTATATACTGAGTACTGAGCATTACTAATTAATAGTCGAGTTATCAATATGATTGAATATTTCCAATTTGCTGTTTTGATTTACCTCATGTACAGAGTTAACTGTCTAATTAACAAAGTTGGTAAATATAAGGCTTTTGAGGTTGATGTTTTTTTGAATATAGTACCAATGCAAGATGATTGGAAGCCAGTTTATAACACCTCAATAACTCTAAAAAAACAACTGAAATTATCAACCCCACCTATTATTAATGCAGTTATAGCAAATGCTGGCAACTGCCCAGCTAGAGTTTATCAAATTACACAATTAGAGAGTTACCTTAGCTGTGTTGCACGGTGTGAAGTTGAACAAGAAAGTTATGAAAACTGTATAGCTTTATACAAAGAATTAGGCTGGCTTTAGCCTGCATAGGACGTAATAACTGAAATGCATTTCACCCGCATTCGCCACCTCTCCTTTGGCGTATTACGCTATGCCAAATCGCCCTAACTCCAAACTCTCCTGCTGTCGCGCCTAGTAGCGCAGTTAAAGTAAGGTTGGCAACTTGTTTGCTCACCCTACGAAGCAACACATCAGCCACCCAGCCCCCTGCTACCGCGCCTGCGTTGTTTAGGCTTAGTGGGGGATTTCGGCAAGCGGCTGTTTGAGCAGAGCGAGTTTCCGCTTGATGCCCATTAAGGCTAAACAACGCAGGAAACAAGCGGTAGGGGGTAGCCTTTTCTTTGGTTTCTTTCTTTTGGCTAAGCAAAAGAAAGAAACTCGTGTGTCGCGCGAAAGCAACCTGTCACCAATACGTATAAACCCAACACTCAAAGCCACTAGATTCCGACTTTCGTCGGAATGACGCGGACGGTTTTGTTCAAAATTCCACATCATGCTAAGTATGACAAACCATGACGTAAGCAACACTTAACGGTATAATTCAGCTATTCAAAAAAACCTCAAGAATAGCTCAATATGCAACAGCAATACCCTTTCAAAGAAGTAGAACAATCTGCCCAAACTTACTGGGAAGCTAACCAAACCTTCGCCGCTACAGAACAATCAGATAAACCAAAATACTACTGTTTATCCATGTTTCCATACCCAAGCGGACGCTTGCATATGGGGCACGTGCGCAACTACACGATTGGTGATGTACTCAGCCGTTTTCATAAAATGAAAGGCTTTAACGTGATGCAACCGATGGGTTGGGACGCGTTTGGCTTGCCTGCCGAAAATGCTGCGATTAAAAATAATACTGCGCCTGCAAAATGGACCTATGAAAATATAGAACACATGAAAACCCAGCTTAAACAGCTGGGTTTAGGTGTGGATTGGAACCGTGAAATCGCTACTTGTAAGCCTGAATACTACAAATGGGAACAATGGTTATTTACTGAGCTTTTCAAAAAAGGGCTTATCTACAAAAAAACTTCATCCGTGAATTGGGATCCAGTTGACGGTACAGTATTAGCCAACGAACAAGTGATTGATGGACGAGGCTGGCGCAGTGGCGCATTGGTTGAGAAACGTGACATTCCTCAGTATTTCATGAAAATCACCGCTTACGCTGAAGAATTATTGAGCGACCTAGATAAGCTTGATGGCTGGCCTGAGCAGGTTAAAACCATGCAACGTAACTGGATTGGGAAAAGCTATGGTTGCGAAGTTGAGTTTCCAATTGTGGGTCAAGCGGGTAATTTAAAAGTGTACACCACACGCCCAGACACTTTAATGGGCGCCACTTACGTGGCTGTTGCAGCAGAACATGCACTTGCAACGCAAGCCGCGCAAAACAACCCAGCTTTAGCTGACTTTATCGCAGAATGTAAACGCGGCAGTGTGGCAGAAGCTGACGTTGCTACTGCCGAGAAAAAAGGCATGGCCACAGGTTTATTTGTCACGCATCCATTGAATGGCGAGCAATTGCCAATTTGGGTCGCCAACTATGTATTAGCGAGCTATGGTGAAGGCGCTGTGATGGCGGTACCAGCACATGATGAACGTGATTTTGAGTTTGCAGGTAAATACAATTTACCTATTAAAGCTGTAATTCAAAATACTGATGCTGATGTTTTACCTATGACAGAACACGGCGTGTTATTTGACTCATCTGAGTTTGACGGCCTAGGTTTTGACGCTGCAAGTGCCGCGATTGCCGCCGCGTTGTCGGCTAAGAACCTTGGTAAACATCGCACCCAATATCGCCTCCGCGATTGGGGTGTTTCACGCCAACGTTACTGGGGCTGCCCTATTCCTATCGTTCATTGCGAAAAATGTGGTGAAGTGCCAGTGCCTGC
>JAYTRW010000450.1:0-3233 GCA_043745985.1 Methylotenera sp. | reverse complement strand
TTAACTAATTTTAATTGAAGCAATTGAGCGAGAAACCGCGAGATATGAACCTAGCCAGCCAATGAAGATGGCCAAGCCGATGATGCCAGCAAAAAGCTGACCATTGAATAAAGGTAAGCTAAAGTCGCTGCTATACAGGCTGGATAATGCTTGCACCGATACATTGAACACCTTAACCGCCAACGTAAGCATGATGATTGCCAGTAGCCCGCCAAATAAGCCATACAAAATACCAGCATATAAGAATGGGATGCGAATAAAGCTATTGGTTGCACCTATCAGTTTGCTTACTATCACTTCCTCTTTTTGCGTCAGTATTTGCATGCGGATGGTGTTGCCGATTATGACTAGTAAAGCGATAGCAAGCAGTGCGGTTACAAACAATATAATCTTTTTGCCTAGTGCTAATAGCGCAGATAGACGCTTTGCCCAATCGGTGTTCAGCAATACGTGTTCAACGCCAGGAATGCTTTGGAGTGCTTGCTTTAGAGCTTCTAACGCCTCTGGCTCAGTAGATTTAGCTTGAATGAAGAACGCATCGGGTAACGGGTTTTTTTCTAAATCGGCAATTTTACTATCTGCTTCATTATTGGCTTCGGCTTTATTTTTAAGTGCCTGCCATGCATTTTCTTTGGTGACTAAATGAAAGTTTTTAATGGAATCATTTTTTGCTAAAACCTCGCCAATTTCAGTCACGGCATCTTTATCTGCATCAAGCTTTAGAAAAAGACTAATCTCTGTTTCATCTTGCATGTGATTAGTAAATTTAGATAAATGATCTACGCCCAAATAAAATAGCCCCGGTACACACAGCGCAACGGCAATCACTAGACTAATCATCAATGTCGATAATGTATTATTTTGCATACGGCCAAGCACCAAGTTAATGGTTTGTATGTGCTGGTTGATCCAGTTATTCATGATGAACTCCATCAAGCCCAGATTGAGTATGTGTCAGTTGACCTTGATTAAGATGCAGCACACGGTTCTGAACGGCGCTCATGCCTAACGCATCGTGCGTGGCTACGATGACTGTGACGCCAACTTGATGAAATGCGTGAAAAATCGCCATAATATCTGCTGCGTAACTTGCATCTAAATTGCCAGTTGGTTCATCTGCTATCAATATAGATGGGCGACTTACCACTGCGCGTGCAATGGCTAGTCGCTGCTGCTCACCACCTGATAGCGTAATTGGCATGGCTTTTTCTTTTTGCAATAGACCAACTTTATCTAAAGCGGCACGCACCCGCTTTGCAGCTTCATTACCTGTGATGCCATTGATATGTAAAGGTAGAATCACATTCTCAAAGCAGTTGCGGTCATACAATAATTTATGGTCTTGAAAAATTAAACCAAATTTGCGACGCATAAATGGAATGGCTGAGGGTTTAAGTGTGCTAATATTTTGGTTGGCAATCAATACCGTGCCGCTAGTCGGTTTCTCAGTCGCGGCAATCAGCTTTAGCAAGGTGCTTTTACCCGCACCAGAATGCCCAGTCACAAATACCAGCTCACCAGCTTCAATCGTAAAGCTGGCATTTTTTAAGGCTTCGTTGCTACTAGGGTAGCGCTTGGTGACTTGGTCAAATTTAATCATTGAATAGATTATATCGCTAAATAGGGAGTGAAATTATTAATCAATCATTGCGTCAATAAAATCGGCAGCAATAAACGGTCGTAAATCATCTATACCTTCGCCGATGCCAATATAGCGAATGGGAATAGGGCGTGCTTCAGCAATTGCAGCAATAACGCCACCTTTGGCGGTGCCATCTAGTTTGCTAAGTACCAAGCCCGTGACACCAAGTGCATCGTCGAAGGTTTTAACTTGAGTAACGGCATTTTGACCAGTATTAGCATCTAGTACCAACAGTACTTCGTGTGGCGCACCAGGTAATGCTTTATCCATCACGCGTTTTACTTTGGCAATTTCGTCCATTAAGTGCATTTGTGTAGGCAAGCGGCCTGCAGTGTCTGCCAGTACGATGTCAATATTTTTAGCTTTTGCGGAATTGATGGCATCAAACATCACGGCAGCGGCATCACCACTGGTTTGCGAAACGACGTGTACGTTATTACGCTCACCCCAGATTTGTAACTGCTCGCGTGCGGCAGCTCTAAATGTATCACCTGCAGCGATCAGGACTGACTTACCTTCTGCTTGAAATGCATGAGCGAGCTTACCAATAGAGGTCGTTTTACCTGCGCCATTCACCCCAGCAAGCATAATCACAAATGGCTTGTGGCCGCTGGTATCAAGCGGTTTTTGTAGTGGCGTGAGTAAGTCAGACATGGCTTCTTTCAGCGCGGCTTTTAGCTGAACTGTATCATCTAAGCTTTGTACTTTTACGCGGTTTTTGATGTCTGCAAGCAGATTTTTAGTGGCATTCACGCCCACATCAGAGGTGATTAAAATGGTTTCGAGCTCTTCATAAACTTCGGCATCAATTTTACCGCCACCAAACAAGCTAGCAAGTTGGTTGCCAAGCTGTTTACGTGTTTTGCTGAGGCTTTGTTTTAAGCGTTCGCTCCAGCTTTGTACGGTTACTGGCGGTGCTTCGGTGAGTGCTGCATCTGCTTGCTGAGAAGGATCTTCGTGGGTTGGTTTTTTTTTGAAAAAATCGAACATAGCTACTCAATATTTTGGCTGACTTTGATAAGTGCTATTTTATCTTAATTTTCAGGTCATGCTGTGAACTTACTTTAGTGGCGAGTGCTTACTTACGGCGACTTTCAATAAGTTCGAAGATGCCCATGCCAACTAACATCGAAATTAGAAACACGATGCCTTTAATGCTGCCCGTGCCGAACAGCACAAATGCAGGTGCAGGGCAAATGCCAGCTAAACCCCAGCCAATACCGAATATTAGACTGCCAATCACTAAGCGTTGATCAATCACGCGAGAAGTGGGAATATTTATAGGTAAGCCTAAAAAGCTACTAACGCGTTTACCCGCAATTCTAAAAGCCACAAAACCAACTGCAATCGCACCACCCATCACGAATCCTAAAGAAGGATCCCACAACTGAGGTGCTGTTGTTTTGTCGCCATTAGCTGAAATAACGGCATATATTGGGCCCCATAACGCTGTAATATCTAAAAAAGCTATTACTTTTGCAGGGTTTGCCATGCCGGCTAAGATGAGCCCAAAGCCAAATATGAGCCCAGAAAATAATGCAGTCATCATACTTAAACGCTTTTTCATTTTCACAACCATCCTAGCAAGTGG
>JAYTRW010000449.1:0-3248 GCA_043745985.1 Methylotenera sp. | reverse complement strand
AGTCTTGGGTGTCGGAGTTTCATGCTAGAAGCTCGAACAATACCAAGCCTGCACGGCACTTTTTCTTTCCAGGTTTTACCGAGGCTACTGGCGGCTTGATTCGCGAAGCTGACATTTTTCAAAAAAGTCAGTTAAATACAAATAAACAACGGGAAACTGATGCCTTAAGAGTATCCCTATTCTGCTATCCGCATGCACCTGTAGCAGACTTGCTCAACGCCATGGCAGAATCAAATCAACGTGTTGATTGTTACGTACCGACTAGTAGCATTTTGCCTCACATTGCTGATTTCTTTAATTTAAACGCCATTGAAGTGGGTTCTAATCTCAGTAAAAAAAATCTAAAAGTGCATGTTGTGCCTTTTCTAAGCCAAGCCGATTACGACCAGCTCCTTGCAAGCTTTGACATCAATTTTGTACGGGGTGAGGATAGCTGGATGCGCGCAATTTGGGCAGGCAATCCCTTTGTTTGGCAGCCCTACTTACAAACAGAAAGCACTCACGTGACTAAGCTGAATGCGTTTTTAGATTTGTTTTACGCTGATTGCGAGGCGCATGCCAAAGCGTCTATCTACAATATCCATTCAGCTTGGGTCTCGAATCATATAACAACCGATATATGGCAAAATTATTTAGATGCTCTTCAAGTAATAAAGCCATACACACTCAAGAAAGCAAGCAAATTAGCAAAACAAACTGACCTTGCCTCTAAGTTGGTGATTTTTTTGCAAAAATTGTGAGTTAAGGTATAATTCGCGGTTTTATTATTTAACTTATTTCAATCAGTAAGGCAATCTCATGAAAACAGCTCAAGAACTCCGCGCCGGTAACGTTATTATGGTCGGCAATGACCCATTAGTAGTGATTAAAGCCGAATATACAAAATCTGGCCGCAGCACTGCTGTGGTAAAAATGAAATTTAAAAACTTGTTAAGTGATACACCGAGCGAGACTATCTACGGTGCTGGCGACAAATTTGAAGTGGTTATACTTGAGAAAAAAGAAGCCACTTACTCTTACTTTGCTGACCCTAGCTATGTATTCATGGATGCAGAATACAACCAATATGATGTAGATGCAGAGTTCATGGCAGAAGCGCTTCCTTACCTTGAAGATGGCATGGCTGTTGATATTCGCTTTTACAATGAGAAGCCAATCTCAGTAGAATTACCAACAACAGTGGTACGTGAAATCACATACACGGAGCCAGCGGTTAAAGGCGATACATCAGGTAAAGTAATGAAACCAGCTAAAATTGCATCTGGCTTTGAGTTTCCAGTACCATTATTCTGCGCACAAGGTGACAAAATTGAAATAGATACACGCACTGGCGAATACAGAAACCGTGTATTGAAATAATGCATCAATAATTTCTTCATTAGCGGAAACTTACAAAAGTAGAAATTTATGATTAGGGAGCAAACAAGCTCCCTTTTTTTATGTCCAAAAGAACATATTCACGTTAATATACCGAGACACTTAACAATAAATCTAATAAAAACAATAATTGGAGAATGTAATGAACGACAAACAAATGGTCGCTTTACAGGCCGCAAAGTACGTTAAAAGCGGCATGCTTGTTGGTTTAGGCACTGGCTCTACAGCCAATTATTTCATAGAAGAACTCGCACGACTACAGCGTGAAGAAGGCCTAAAAATCACCACGGTAGCCAGCTCAACAATCAGCGCTATCACCGCACAATCGCTCAACCTACCTATCGTCGCTTTAGAGCATATCAGCACCATCGATTTATATGTAGATGGTGCTGATGAAATCACACCTGACATGACTTTGCTAAAAGGTCGAGGCAGTGACTTGGTTAAAGAAAAATTACTCGCTAAAGCTGCCACAAAGTTCATCGCTGTAGCAGATGAAAGTAAGCTGGTAAGTCATATTGGGCAGAATTTTGTGATTCCAATTGAAGTCATTCCCTTTGCTTGGCAACTGACAAAGAAAAGCCTAGAGGCCATCGGAGCAAAAGGTACATTAAGACCCAACGCTGCAAAAGATGGTTTTTGGGTGACCTCGCACGGCAGTTATGTGCTCGACATGACATTCGATAAATCAGTGGATGCCAAAACGCTGAATGATTTAATCAGCAATACGCCTGGCGTTGTTGAACATGGTATTTTTTATGGCTTAACTGATGCTGTATTTATTGCGGCGAATGGCCTTGTAAGCGAGCGTTGGATTTAATTTACGCGATGCGTATGCACAGTAAAAGAAGCGCTATTCAATTTGGCCATTTGATGCGCTTGTCTTTTTTTGTGATAATTGGTTTGTTCGTGGCGGCTTGCGACTCATCCAACAATCAGTCGAAACAAGCTAACAAGCTCAATAAGCAAGCTGCTCTGAATAACCATGAGCTAGTTTTTGTTACACATAATGGACCTGCCACTTATTATCTTAATGGTGATAATGAATATGCTGGCATTGAATATGACTTAGCGACTTTATTTGTAAAAAAGTATGCGCCTGAGTATCAAATCAAGTTTTTATTGGTTAACAGCATTAGCGAGGTCATCCCTACGCTTCTTAAAGGTCAGGCTAATATTGCCGCCGCAAACCTATCTGTGACACATCTTAGAAAAGAACTTGTTCAATTTTCTCAACCCTATCAAGAAACACAGCAACAGCTTATTTACGATAACGAAACTAATGATAAGCCTCGAAATTTAGCCGCAATAGTCGACAAAACCATTGCAGTGCCTGCAGGTACAAGTTTTGCAGAACGCCTCAGCGAGATTCAAAAAGATCAACCTAAATTAAGATGGCAAGCTTTACGCCAAACCAACTCTGAACTCCTGTTAGACCAAGTAGCAAGTGGTATTTTAGACTTCACAGTAGCCGATAGTCATTTGGTTGCCATGATGCAAAACTACTACCCGAACTTATCCGTGGGCATGGCCTTAGGCAAGCCAGAAAACATTGCTTGGGCTTTACCAAAAAACGCTGACCCGCAACTTGTTAAAAAGTTAAATAAATTCTTTGAGCAGATTAGTAAAGATGGCACATTACGCAACTTGTTAGACCGTTACTACGGCAGTAGTAACCGATTGAATACACAAGATATTACAGCGTTCCTTAAACTATCAAATAGCTTGCTGCCTAAATACCAACACTTGTTTAAACAAGCCCAAGAAACCACTGGGATTGATTGGCGTTTACTAGCCGCGGTGAGCTATCGCGAGTCGCATTGGAATACATTTAATACCTCACCTACGGGCGTGCGCGGTTTAATGATGCT
>JAYTRW010000448.1:0-3269 GCA_043745985.1 Methylotenera sp. | reverse complement strand
TATCCATAATATCGTAAAAGGTTTCTACTAAATGACGGATATTTTCAGTGCCGCTCGCCTCTCCACCTAGCAGCTCAAAAAACGTGCTTTTATTGCTGCCTACTTCGTCTATTTTATCTAACATTTGAGCGCTATCAACTTAGACTACTTTAGGTTTAACTAGACTAGCAGCTAGCTTTGCACGACCTCTTGCCTCATCAGTATCTTTACCTGTTGCAAGCGCCACACCCATACGTCTTTTAACAAAAGATTCTGGTTTGCCGAATAGGCGAATATCGCTACTAGGTACGGACAGCGCAGCTTCAACGCCATCAAATGCTAGGTTTGTAGTCTCAAATTGACCATAAATAACAGCGCTGGCTGCGGCATCACGTAAGCTAACATCTACGGGTAACCCCAGAATAGCACGCGCATGAAGGTCAAATTCACTAAAGCGTTGGCTCGCCATGGTCACCATACCAGTATCGTGCGGACGCGGACTGACCTCACTAAACCAGACTTTATCGCCTTTGATGAATAGCTCTACGCCAAACAAGCCAAGACCACCTAAGCTATCAGTCACGGCTTTTGCAATGCGTTGTGACTCTTGCAACGCGCCCTTTGTCATTGCCTGTGGCTGCCAGCTTTCAACATAGTCGCCCTTTTCTTGCACATGGCCAATCGGTTCGCAGAAATACGTTTGAATTTCACCCGCTGCATTTTTAGCACGTACAGTCAGCAAAGTGATTTCATAATCAAAATCAATCTGCCCCTCAACAATCACTACACCCTGATTCACGCGACCACCTGAAGCTGCATAATCCCATGCGGCTTTTACTTCACCAGCATTGGTAATGCGTGACTGACCTTTGCCAGAAGAGGACATCGTAGGCTTAATAAAACATGGGTAGCCAATACCTGCGTCAATCGCAGCTTGTAACTCCGCTTCACTTCTGGCGAATGCATAAGGTGAGGTAGGTAAGCTCAGGTCTTCCGCGGCTAATCTACGTATACCTTCGCGGTTCATTGTGAGTTGTACGGCTTTAACAGTTGGAATAACAGTCGCTATACCAGAAGACTCAATATCAGCAAGGGTATTAGTGTTCAGCGCCTCAATTTCAGGCACGATTAAATGTGGTTTTTCTTGGGCGATTAAGTCACGTAACGCTTTATCATCGGTCATATCGATGGTGTAAGCACGATGTGCCACTTGATGGCCAGGCGCATTTTTGTAGCGATCTACAGCAATGACTTCTACGCCTAATCGTTGCAATGCAATAATCACTTCTTTACCTAATTCACCGCTACCAAGCAACATAACGCGAGTAGCATTAGGGCTTAATGGTGTTCCTATTTGCATGACATTTTTCCAGTTTTAGTTTGCTCAAATCATACCATGCAGCGGCTGTGCCGTCATTTGAGAATGTGGCGTTACGGATAAATCTTATTGGAGAATGACTGGAAATCTTTTGAAGGTTTAACAAAAGAATAACTTAACTATGTATTAACTACGGATAAAGTTATTCTTCAGCTTTAATGTTGAATTGATGTTTTTCTAAACGGTAACGCATTGTCATACGGGTAATACCAAGCTTGCGCGCCGCTCTGGATACATTATTATCTGACTCAGCCATTACCTTTAATAGAACAGCTCTCTCAACCTCATCCAGTGTAGCCTGTGACTTAAGCATAGTTTTTGCCGCGTGCTGATTAGCCTCTATCAGCGTCCTGTTCATGGGAAGCGCTAAATCAACTTCAGTGATATTGCCTTGATGAGATAACAGCATGGCTCGACTCACCTGATGACGCAATTCACGTACATTGCCTGGCCAATCGTAACTTTTAATCATTGCAATTGCATCTGTAGAAAACACTGGGGACGATAAACCATAACGCCTAGAAGTCTGCGTGGCAAAATGTTTAGCCAACATCAAAACATCAGCGGCTCTTTCACGCAGTGGCGGCATGGCAATACTCATCACGTTTAAACGGTAATATAAGTCTTGCCTGAAACTACCGCTGAGTGACATTTCATGTAAATCACGATTGGTAGCGGCAATAAAACGTGCAGGCACAGCGCGCTCTTTGGTTGAGCCTATTCTGCGCACCATTCTGCGCTCAAGCACATTGAGCAACTTAGCTTGCAAGGCTAAAGGCAATTCACCAATTTCATCTAAAAAAAGCGTGCCATCTTCCGCAGCTTCAATCAAACCCGGACGCGTTGCAGTCGCGCCTGTGAAAGCGCCCTTCTCGTGCCCAAACAGCTCGCTTTCCATTAAGTCTGGCGGTAAAGAAGCACAGTCAATATGGATAAATGGCTTATCGTTATTTTGACCTTTGACCTGACAAGATAAATGTAACAGGCGTGCCGCCACATCTTTACCAGTGCCCGTTTCACCACTAATTAACACGGTAGGCGGCACGGTATCGGCAGCGACAATTTGAGCAATACGTTGAATTTGCATCTTCACACTTTGCATCGCAGGGCTATCACCCAACAACTCAACACCATCAATGGCATGCGCATTGCGCTGACGGGAATAATCCAAACTATTACTCTGAATGGCCGAAGCTTCGGCCTTTTGAACAGATAATAATAGTTCCTCTAAATCAATCGGCTTTTTAAGGTAGTCGATTGCGCCTTGTTTGATAGCATTGACCGCATCACTAATCTCACCGTGCGCAGTCATGACAATCACAGCAGTATTTTTAGCGACTAAATCAGCCAACAAATCTAGACCATTGCCATCAGGCAAACGCATATCAAGCAATACGATATCTGGCGAGAATTGTTTGAAAATGGTGCGCGCATCTTGCAAACTCTCAACATGCGCACACTCATAACCCGCTTTCTGCAATCGACGCATCACAGCCCAGGCGAACAACGCTTCATCTTCAATGATAAGCAACTTAGATTGCTGCTTTAACAACATCGAATCTTGGCTAGAGTTAAAATGCGATAATTGCAAAATTCCCACCTACTTAATCATTATCAACTGCCGTTGAAGCAGTTTTTGAGCGTCCAAACTCATAGGTAACGCCGATCCAACCCGCACGCGGAGCTGCTGGCGAGCGGAATTGCTCTTCCGCAAGACCGTTGAAAATACTATTACCAAGCACCCCGAAGGTTGCATACCGTGTATCAAACACATTATTCACTTTGGCAAACAATTTCCAATTATTGTTCATACTGTAATGGGTATCTAAATGAACAACGGCATAACCTGGAACCTTGCCATTTACATCTTGGTTATTTTCATCACCACGCGCATATTGGCCCGCAGAAAACA
>JAYTRW010000447.1:0-10163 GCA_043745985.1 Methylotenera sp. | reverse complement strand
AAAAAGTAGCCATTGGCAATATTAAAGCGGGCTGGCAAGGGATTAATCCACATTTATCATTATCGAATATTGACATTTACGACACTGAGAACCGTCCTGCCTTAGCGCTTAAAGATACGGACATATCGCTCTCATGGTTAAGTATTCCATTACTGGAGCCACATTTAGCCAATTTCACCATCCGCTCCCCTGAGTTAACCATACGACGCAATTTGAATGGTGATATTTTTGTTGCAGGCATTAGCATGCAAGGGCAGTCTAAGCCAGATTTACCAAATTGGTTATTAAGGCAATCTCAGTTTGATGTGCTAAATGCCAAAGTGATCTGGTTAGATGAAATGCGTAACGCGCCAGCGTTGAGTTTAGAAAAACTTAATCTGCAAGTAGTCAGTCCACCGTGGAAAAGCTTTATCAAGAACCATCGTGTTACGCTAAGCACCATTGTTTCTACTGGCACTAAAGAGCCCATTACAATGAATGCCAATGTCTATGGCAACGACATTAGCCGCCTTTCTGAATGGCATGGTAGCCTAGAAGTCAAGTTGAAAAATGCGAACGTAGTTGCCTTTAAACCATGGTTTGATGACTCAACGATAACACATCCGATTAACTTGCAATCTGGCGTTGGCAGCACAGACACTACCATTGAGTTTGCTAAAAATCAGGTGCAATCCGTGACGAGCAATGTAGTGCTAGCCAATGTTCAGTTGCTGCTCAAAGCCAATACTGAGCCGCTGATATTAAACAAGCTAGTGGGCAAACTGGATTGGGGGAACTCAACGGCAGAGCAATCATTCAGTGTGAGTCACTTAACGCTCAACGCTAGCAATGGTCTGGCTTTAAAAGATGCCACAGGTGGTTATAGCAAAACGAAACAAGGCAATAAAAAATTTAATCTCAAACTTGCCCATATAGACTTGGCATTTATCAAAGCCTACTTAGTGCAACTGCCTTTGCCTGCAGAAGTATCGCAAAAAATTAATAGCTTATCGCCCACTGGTAAACTGGATAATTTGCTAGTGAGTTGGGAGGGCAAACAATCCATTACGGAAAAGTATCAACTCAACGCTAAATTTAACGATTTAGGCATACTTGCTGATGAAAAAATCCCTGGTTTTAATAATCTGACAGGCGAAGTCAAAGCTAATCAAAATTCTGGAAAAGTCACACTTAACTCACAAAATGCTAAGCTAGATTTTAAAGATGTTTTACGCTGGCCGATACCCGTAGACAAACTAGCTGGAGACATTAGTTGGGATATTAACGATAAAGAAACCGCCATTAAAGCGAGTCACCTGAACATCAGCAGCCAACACTTGGCTGGCACGCTCAACGCTGAGTATTTAATGGATGGCAATAAAGGTGGCTATCTTGATTTGACTGGTAAATTTGGCAAAGGTAACGCGAAATATGCATCATTCTATTACCCGACTATCCTCGGTAAAGATACCTTACATTGGTTAGATACCTCTATTTTGTCTGGCCGTGCTGAAGACATCAGCCTGACAGTAAAAGGTCGATTAGCAGACTTTCCATTTGTAGACAGCAAAAATAATTTAAATGCTAAATTAGGTCTATTTAGAGTCACCGCCAAAGTCAGCAATAGCACGCTGGAATATGGTACTGATTGGCCTTTAATAGAAGGCTTAGGCCTTGATTTACTATTTGAAGGCAAACGCATGGAATTAAATGCAAATGCTGGCCATATATTTGGCAACCAAATCATTAAAAGCAAAACCACTATCGCACAATTAGATGCTGACTCGCCAATTCTCAGCATTGAAAGTGAGCTTAAAGGACCAACGGCTGAAGCCATTAAATTTGTTAATAAAAGCCCAGTTTCAACGGTAACACTCGGCTTTACTGATGACTTAAAAACCAGTGGTCAAGGTAAGCTCAACTTAGGCTTAAAAATTCCTTTGCAAAATTTAGATTCTGCGCAATATAAAGGTTTGTACCAAATCATCAATGGCAGCATAGATAGCGAAAGCATTCCTGCCCTCACTAATATTAATGGCGCGCTGGCATTTACAGAAAGTAGCCTATCGGCAAAAAATATCAGTGCGAATGCTTTCGGTTCGCCTGTAGTTGTTAGTATTGACTCTGGTAAAGATAAGGTCATACATGTCACAGCCAAAGGTAGACTCAATGATGAAGCCATCAAACAAGCACTGCTGGATCAAGACCCTGTTAATCGCTCTTGGGTAAAAGGTTCAAATTACATTTCTGGCAGTACTGACTGGGTAAGCGACATCACGATTCAGAAGCCAGTCGTCACTATCAACGTACGCTCAGATTTAGTCGGTATCACATCACGTTTACCAGCGCCTTTTAACAAAACAGCGAGTGAACGCTGGAACATGCGTATGGAAAAAAAGCAGGATGCCTCCACAGATACTATTACGATGAACCTTGCTAACAAGTTGGCTGCAAAAATTGTTCGTACTGGTACAAATGACAACCTACAGATTGATCGTGGCAGCATTAGACTAAATGCTAATCTGGCAAGTACCGCTAACAATAGCAACGAATTAACAAGCAATGTAGAGCTAGGCAATGTTAAAGGCCTGCAAGTTTATGGTAACTTAGATTACCTTGATGCCGATGCCTGGCGTAATGTCATGCAGGATTTTTCTGGGGCATCGAAATCTGGGGAATCAAAGCAAAGCACAGCTTTACCAATACAAAAACTAGCCATTAAAATTAATGCACTAGATATATTCGATAGACGTATCAACCAATTAAAAATATCCAATAGCTCAGATAAAGATGGTCTACATGCCAACATACAAAGTAAGGAAATTTCTGGCGACTTACAATGGCTAAGTCAAAACAATGGAAAACTCATTGCGCGCCTAAGTAATTTAACCATACCAGAACCTGCGCCTAATAGAATCAAAACAACTAAAGAAGTTGCGGCGAAAGAGTTCTTTAAACTTGAGCAAGACTACCCATCATTAGATATTACTGCGGATAATTTTGAGTTTAATAAGAAAAATTTTGGGGCTTTAGAGTTAATTGCTTATCCGCAAAAAGACAATTGGAACATTCAAAAACTCAAACTCAGCACACCTGATAGCCAAATCACTGCTGAAGGCCAATGGAATAACTGGGTAAGAAGTCCAAACACTTTTCTTTCTATTACGTGGGATATTAAGAACTTAGGTAAAACGCTTAGGAATATGGGTTACCCAGACACTATTAAAGGCGGTGATGGAGCGCTTACTGGCCAGTTACATTGGCCTGGTAGCCCTCATGAGTTCAATCCAGCGGGAATGAATGGTAATTTCCAATTAGCAATGAACAAAGGGCAAATTTTAAAAGTACAACCTGGTGTTGGGCGACTGCTAGGTCTGCTTAGCCTGCAAAGCCTGCCCCGCCGCTTGACCTTGGACTTTAGAGATTTATTTAGTAATGGCTTTGCTTTTGATAAAATAGACGCGACAGTGCAAATCGACAAAGGTGTGATGCGTAGTGATAACTTCGTTATGTCGGGTCCAGCCGCAGATGTCAATATTAAAGGTGAAACTAACTTACAAAAAGAAACTCAACACTTAATAGTAAAAGTTTTGCCGCATGTGAGTGACAGTATCTCGCTTGCGGCGTTAGCAGGAGGGCCATTAGTAGGTGCCGTTGCTTTTTTAGCGCAAAAAATATTAAAAGACCCTCTAAATAAAATCGCCTCAAGTGAGTATGAAATTATCGGCACGTGGGATAACCCGCAAGAAGTGAAATCGACTGAGATTAAAGATGGTAAGCCAGCCTCAAGTTCTGACTCACCTCTCAATTAATCTCATTGATTAGAAATTATATAAATAACAATATTGTTTGGATTAATTATGGCTATAACCTCTCGCTTAAAAACAACAAAAGCAAAACCTAGTAGTTTAAATGCTGACAGTAACATGATTAAAATTGCTGCCATTCAAATGGCGTCAGGCCCGCAAGTGTCTGCCAATCTAAATGAAGCGGAGCGTTTAATTGAAGTTGCCGCGAATCAAGGTGCAAAGTTGGTGGCGCTGCCAGAATATTTCGCCATTATGGGTCTTAAAGAAACCGATAAAGTGGCGGTACGAGAAGAAGAAGGCAAAGGCCCAATTCAAGCGTTTTTAAGCAAAATGGCTAAAAAGCATAAAATCTGGCTCATTGGCGGCTCAGTGCCACTCAGCAGCAACTTTCCAAATAAAGTACGCAATAGCTGCTTGGTGTATGACGACAAAGGTAAGCAAATTGCCCGCTACGACAAAATTCATTTGTTTGGTTTAGATTTAGGCAATGAGCATTATCACGAAGAAAAAACCATAGAATCAGGCAATCAGATTCAAGTCGTCGATACGCCGTTTGGTAAAATTGGGTTGTCAATTTGCTACGACCTACGCTTTCCTGAACTTTACCGCGCGATGGGTGAAGTTAACATGATTATTGTGCCAGCCGCGTTTACTGACACCACTGGCAGAGCGCATTGGGAAACTTTGATTCGTGCACGTGCTATTGAGAACCTATGTTACGTGGTTGCGCCAGCGCAAGGTGGTTATCATTTATCAGGGCGAGAAACGCATGGTAACAGTATGATTGTTGACCCATGGGGAGTTATTTTAGACAGACTACCACGTGGTTCTGGTGTTGTAATTGCCACCATGAACCCGCAATATCAGGCTAGTTTAAGAAAAAGTTTACCTGCACTTAAGCACCGTACTATTAAGTAATTTTGTCAATAAAAGAACGTAACTAACACCATCGGAATAACCATTCATGACCACTAAAGTCGACACACTCACAAACTCATCTAAAACATTAGGGACGCATTTTGACCTAGCTACCGAGTCTTTACTTGCGCCAGCTAGCTTAAATATTGCGAAGCTGCAAAATGTTTTAGGCGATATGATGTCGCATAAAATTGACTATGCAGATTTATATTTTCAATACAGCCGCGCTGAAAGCTGGGGGCTAGAAGAAGGCCAAGTGAAATCAGGCAACTTCTCTATCGACCAAGGTGTAGGCGTACGAGCAGTCAGTGGCGAAAAAACTGCTTTTGCTTACTCTGACGATATTACTTTAAGCGCACTTCAAGAAGCCGCTAAAGCCACCAAGGCGATTGCCAGCCTTGGCAGTGAGCAAACGGCTAGCTCAGTCATCAAGCGCCAAGCATCACCACTCTACCTTCCACAAGACCCTATTGCTTCACTTTCAGCCGATGCAAAAGTGAAGCTGCTGGAACGTTTAGAAACAATCGCAAGAAGTTTAGACTCACGCATTTCACAGGTTACAGCCTCTATCGCTGGCGAATATGAAGTGGTTATGGTCGCACGCCACGATGGTGTAATGGCGGCAGATGTACGCCCTCTCGTACGCCTTTCTATCAATGTGATTGCTGAAAGCAATGGTCGCCGTGAGCAAGGCTCTAGTGGAGGTGGCGGTCGCTTTGACTATAGTTATTTTACTGATGCCATTCTGCAAGAATATGCTCAAAAAGCCGTGCATCAAGCCATTGTGAACTTGGATGCGCGCCCTGCTCCAGCTGGTAGCATGACAGTAGTGCTAGGCGCTGGCTGGCCTGGCATTTTGCTACATGAAGCCATCGGACACGGTTTAGAGGGTGATTTCAACCGCAAAGGTAGTTCTGCTTTCTCAAATATGATAGGTCAGCAAGTCGCCGCTAAAGGCATCACGATTGTAGATGATGGTACGATTCAAAATAGACGCGGCTCACTCAGTATGGATGACGAAGGCAACCCAACCAATAGAACGGTATTGATTGAAGATGGCATTCTGCGTGGCTACATACAAGATACGCTCAATGCACGCCTAATGAATATGCCAGTAACAGGCAATGCACGCCGCGAAAGCTACGCACACGTCCCCATGCCGCGCATGACCAATACCTATATGTTAAATGGCACCTTACCTCCAGAAGAAATCATCAAGTCAGTCAAAAAAGGTCTATATGCCGCTAATTTTGGTGGCGGTCAAGTAGACATCACCAGTGGTAAATTCGTATTCAGTGCCGCTGAAGCCTATATGATTGAAGACGGCAAAATCACCTATCCAGTGAAAGGCGCCACTTTGATTGGTAATGGCCCAGAAGTGCTCAAACGTGTATCTATGATAGGTAATGACATGTCTTTAGACAGCGGTGTTGGCACTTGTGGCAAAGAAGGTCAAAGTGTACCTGTAGGTGTAGGTCAGCCTACCCTTAAAATTGACGCACTAACAGTGGGTGGAACGGCATAAACGCTAGGGTTGAAGCGATGAACATCATTAAAACATTCGATTTTAATCAGTGGAATACCGCAGTAGATTCTTCAGTGAGCAACGAAGTAATTGACGCCTTAGAGCATGGGCATGTGATTGCACTGCCTCAGCTTGAGTTTAAATTACTACCTGAAGAGCAAAAATTCCTCTCTACTGATTGGGCAGATAAAAAGTCTAAAAACATATCATTAAGACCTCGTGCAGGGGTAACTAGCGGATTAAAAGGCGCAGTAGGCAGCGAAGTCGATTTGTTAGCAATCCAAACGATGATACAGCGCTACGCCGACCAGTCAAAACAACTTATCTCTGCATTATTACCAAGCTACGTGCCTAATCTAACAGTTGCCAACACAAGCTTCAGACCACTTGAAGTGGAAACGCGCGCAAGCTCTTATCGTAAAGATGATACGCGCTTGCATGCGGATGCGTTTCCATCTAACCCTACGCAAGGCACGCGACTACTCAGAGTATTCAACAACGTGAATCCTTACGGCAAACCGCGTGTTTGGCGAGTGGGCGAACCATTTGATAAAATGGCAGAAGCCTATTTACCTAAAACCAGCGCATTATTACCTATGCAAGCATGGCTAATGAAACAACTTCACATTACCAAGAAAACGCGCACCGAATACGACCACCGCATGTTGCAATTGCATGACCAGCTCAAAGCCGATATGCATTATCAACAACATGCACCTCAGCAATTAGTCAACTTCATGCCAGGCACCACCTGGATTGTCTATTCTGACCAAGTACTGCATGCCGCAATGGCGGGTCAATACATGATGGAGCAAACGTTTTATTTACCGGTGAATGCACTTAAATCGCCAGCAACTGCACCACTAAAGGTGTTAGAAAAAATGTTAAATAGACCTCTGATTAATTAAAATAGACCTTTGCACGAGTCGATTTGACAGGTTGTTTTGAGCAAAACTACCAAATGCCCGTCATTCTCGCGAAAGCTCAAGTAAGTAATTAGCCATAAGAAAAAAGCAGCCCACCATTGCCTCTGCCGTTATAATCTATCCTTTCAAAACTTCATTAAATTCATACATGTCGCAGACTTCACTGCTAGTTCCAAAATCAGGTCAATCTAACCGTGTTGAGCTCTCAACCAATGGCGAAGATGGCTTAGCTTTAGCCGAGTTAGCGCTTAAAATTAAAAGTGCCACGCCTACTAAACCATTAGTAATTATTACCGCCAATGCATTTGATGCGCAGCGCTTGCTTGAAGAAATTCCTTACTTTGCGCCCTCTCTCACCGTTAATTTATTACCTGATTGGGAAACGCTACCTTATGATCAATTCTCACCGCATCCTGACTTAATTTCGGATCGACTCACCACGCTTTACCAGATTAGCCAAAATTCATGTGATGTGATTATTGTACCTTTATCGACTGCGCTGATTCGCTTGAGTCCCAAGGCCTATTTAAGTGCTAATACCTTTATGCTTAAAAAAGGACAGATACTTGATACCGAAGCCTTGCGTCGTCAATGCGCGGAAGCAGGTTACCATCACGTCAGCCAAGTGATTTCGCATGGCGAGTTTAGTGTGCGTGGAGGCTTAGTCGATTTATTCCCAATGGGTTCGGCGCTACCTTACCGCATCGATTTGTTTGATAATGAAATTGAAACTATACGCACATTTGATGTCGATACGCAGCGCAGCCTTTATCCTGTGCCAGAAATCAGACTGTTACCTGCACGTGAGTTTCCGCTAGATGAAGCCGGCGTTGCGCTATTTCGTGGTCAGTTTAGAGAAGCATTTGAAGGCGATCCACAACGTGCAAAAATCTATAAAGATGTCAGCAAAGGCATCGCTTCTGGTGGTATTGAATGGTATTTACCCTTATTTTTTGAGCAAACCGCTACCTTCCTCGACTACCTGCCTGCAGATTGTGTGTTGTGTTTGCATGGCGATTTAGACCATAGCGCACAACAGTTTTGGCGCGAGGCGCAATCTCGCTACCGCACACTGGCGCATGATGCAGAGCGACCATTATTAACCCCTGAAACTTTACTGATTAAAACAGAGGATTTCTTTAGTGCCACGCATCCATTTACACGTATTTTATTAAGCACGAATAGCAAATCAACAGGCTTGCCTGCGCTGGATATTGAGCGCCGTGCTGAACAGCCTTTGCATAAGCTGCAAAGCTATATCAGTGATTTTTCTGGTCGAATTTTAATTGCCGCAGAAAGCCTAGGCCGCAGAGAAACCATTTCACAGTTATTTGCTGAACATGGCTTACAACCCGCCATGATTGAAACTTGGGCAGAGTTTGTTGATTCAAAAGCAAAAGTTATGCTCGGCGTTTCGCCGCTGCATCATGGTTTTTGCTTAGAAAATAAAACCATTAATCAATCAATTGCTGTCATTACTGAAGCTGAGCTGTATGCCGCCACAGTTCGCCAACAACGCCGTAGAGAAAAAGAAAAGGCGCGCAGTACTGAAGGCATGCTAAAAGATCTATCTGAGCTACGCATGGATGACCCTGTGGTGCATGAGCAGCATGGCGTAGGTCGTTACAAAGGTTTAGTGAATATAGATTTTGGCGAAGGCGAAACCGAGCTTTTACTACTTGAATACTTTGGTGAAGATAAGCTTTACGTGCCAGTTTCACAGCTTTTCTTAATCTCACGTTATTCAGGTGGCCCACCTGAATCCGCACCGTTGCACCGCTTAGGTAGCGGCAACTGGGAGAAAGCCAAGAAAAAAGCACTTAAACAAATTCGTGATACCGCGGCTGAGTTACTCAACTTATATGCTCAACGCGCATCACGTCGTGGCCATGCGTTCACATTGAGTCTGCACGATTATGAAACCTTCTGCGAAGGCTTCCCCTTTGAAGAAACACCAGACCAATTAGAAGCCATTGAAAACGTGATCAAAGACATGCAATCTGGTCGCCCTATGGATAGATTGGTCTGTGGCGATGTAGGCTTTGGTAAAACTGAAGTTGCCCTACGCGCCGCTTTTGTAGCCGTGATGGGTGGCAGACAAGTGGCCGTGCTTGTACCTACAACGTTATTAGCCGAGCAACATTTCAACAACTTTAAAGATCGCTTCGCTGAATGGCCAATTAAAATTGCCGAAATCTCACGCTTTAGAACGGCCAAAGAGCAAAAAGAAGCTTTAGCGGGCTTAGAAGCTGGCAATATCGACATTATTATCGGTACGCATCGTTTGATTCAAAAAGATGTGAAGTTTAAGAACTTAGGCTTAGTAGTGTTAGACGAGGAGCATCGTTTTGGTGTGCGCCAAAAGGAACAACTAAAAGCTTTACGTGCTGAAGTCGATATACTCACGCTAACAGCCACGCCGATTCCACGCACACTCAGCATGGCAATGGAAGGCTTGCGTGAGTTCTCAATTATCACCACGCCGCCGCAAAAGCGTTTGAGCATCAAAACATTCCATACGGATTACTCTGAAGGCATCATTCGTGAAGCCGCCATGCGTGAGTTTAAGCGCGGTGGCCAAGTGTATTTCTTGCATAATGAAGTAGATACTATCCATTCCATGCGCGAGAAACTCGAGCGCATTTTGCCAGATGCACGTATTGCTGTTGCGCATGGTCAATTGCGTGAACGCGAGCTAGAACATGTGATGCGCGATTTCTATAATCAACGCTACAACCTATTGTTATGCACGACCATTATTGAAACTGGTATTGATGTACCGACCGCCAACACCATCATTTTGAACAAAGCTGATATGTTTGGTTTAGCACAAATGCACCAGTTACGCGGTCGTGTAGGTCGTTCGCATCACCAAGCTTATGCATATTTGCTTACCGATCCCGATCGTAAAATTACTGTACAAGCGCAAAAACGCTTAGACGCGATTCAACTCATGGAGGATTTAGGCGCGGGCTTTCACCTTGCCATGCACGATTTAGAAATTCG
>JAYTRW010000446.1:0-3306 GCA_043745985.1 Methylotenera sp. | reverse complement strand
CACATTTTGATAATAGTAAAGTTACTCCAGCTTACTCCGCACCACAATTTACCAGCTTTGTCTCAGCTGGTATTGAACGTCCTCCCCGCTCTATCCTCATTTAATTCGTTAAGTTGAATTAGAAGCTAGAGAAACTCTGCCTCTAATTCAATCCTATGCATGCGTCACTTTTTGCGCGTGTGCAGTATCGAAATAAGAGGATATTATGTCATTTTTACGATTGATAGCTGTTGCTGTACTAGCAACAGTGCTGTTCCCAATCGCTTCAGTGCAAGCAGAAACGCTGCATGAAGCATTAGAGACAGCTTGGAACAAACAACCAGCACAGCGTGCGCAAACAGCGCGTTTAGGTGAGTTTGAAGCCAAGCGGCAAGCAACCACCAATTTAACGCCACAACCTACGTCTATTTCGTTGGGACAACGTACTGACCAAATTGGCAGTAATGTTGGCCAACGTCAGACTGATATAGAGTTTTCAGCTCCTTTATGGCTACCTGGCCAGCGTGATAGTCAGCGCGCAGTGGTAGAGGCAGAAACCCGTCGATTCAGCGCCACACAAATATATACTAAATGGCGGCTTGCTGGAGAAGTGCGTGACTTATGGTGGACGACGCGTCTCGCGCAATCTGAGAAAGACTTAGCCAATCAACGTGTACTAAGTGCGCAAAAGTTACTGTCTGACGTTGAGCGTCGCGTCAAAGCAGGTGACTTGGCTAAAGTAGATGCGAATCGCGTTAATGTGGAGCTACAAACCGCTAATATCGCGCTTAAAGATACCGAAGCGCAGGCGTTTAGAGCCTTACAACAATTCAATGCCCTCACTGGTGTAGCTAATTTACCGCAAGAAACTGAAACAGTTAGCCAACAAATCTCAGAAACCCACCCACAAAAGCTAGCTGCCCAATCTTTGGTTTTAGCACAGAAGCGTTTAGATTTAATTCGTTCTACCCCTAGAGATGCCCCTGAATTGTCGCTGGGTTTAACGCATGAAAAACGAATAGACAATGACCCTTATAACAACAGTGTGTCGCTGAAATTCAAAATCCCATTCGCAAGTGATGCAATCAATCAACAGCGTTTAGCATCTGCGCAGGCGGATCAAGCAGAAGCCGATGCCGAGCAAGGTTTAGAAAACGCACGTATTGAGGCTGAAATCTCTAGTGCACGCTTTGAGCTAGAGCAAGCCAATGCCTCTGTCGTTATTGCCGAGTCACGCTTCAACACCGCGCTAGATACCCAACAGCTACTAGACCGCTCATTCAGTTTAGGTGAATCCGATTTACCTACTCGTTTGCTCGCTGAAGCTGCTAGATTTGAAGCGGAGCGCAGTTTAATCAAAGCACATTTAGAGGCGGGTCGTGCTATCTCAAAAGTTAACCAAGCATTAGGAGTATTACCATGAAGTTGATTCAAACCGTACTTATATTGAGCTTGGCCTTACCATTTAGCCCATTAGTGCAAGCGCATGGTGATGAAGATCATGATGCCAAACCTGCAACCGTTGCAATAGGGGGTGCACCTCGTTTAGTGACACATTCAGATTTATTTGAGTTGGTCGGGATTGTTGAGAATGGTGCAATGACTATGTATCTCGATCGCTTCGCAGATAACTCACCTGTGACAGATGCAAAAATTGAAGTCGAAGTGGGCACAGAGAAAGGCGTTGCTACTGCCAACGCTAACGGTACTTATCGTTTTCCAGCCAAAGCATTCACCAAACCATCTGAGATACCCGTCACATTCACTATCAGCGCAGGTAATGATACCGATTTATTGGCAGGTGATTTAGCTGTTGCAGATGAACACACTGAAGGAGCTGCTAAAGCAAGTAATCTATTTACCAATAAATGGTTGATAGGTGGGCTTGTTGCAGTGCTTATTTTAATCGTAGGCAGCTTATTGCTTCGTAAACGTCGTCACCAAACAGTAGGGATGTTCAAATGAAAAAAAATCTAAATAACTTATTAATTGCAATGCTGCTAGCATTACCAATACTGGCTTTAGCGCATGGCGACGAAAGTCATGATGAAGCACCTGCAGTCGCAGTAGGGAACAGTCCGCAACGCTTGCCAGATGGCAGTGTATTACTGCCTAAGCCTTCACAGTGGCAGATAGGCATTCGTACCCTTGTTGCTGAGCAAAAAGAGTCTCCGCAGGTGATAGAGCTATCTGGCAAGGTGATTGCAGACCCTAATGCAAGCGGCAGAGTACAACCTACGTTATCAGGACGATTGGAAGCTGGGCCGAAAGGTTTACCTTCACTGGGTCAAGCGGTGCGCAAGGGAGAATTGTTGGCCTATGTAAAACCTGCTACTAATCCTATTGACCGTGCTAATCAATCTGCGCAAGCCTCAGAATTACGCGCAAATAAAGCTGTTGCTGAGAAACGTGTAGCAAGACTGCAGCAATTAGAAGGCACCGTACCACAGAAAGAAATTGAGTCCGCTCGCTATGAATTACAGAGTCTTACCGAGCGCCTCTCTACAGTTGGAGCAAGTTTATCTTCAACAGAGTCGCTATTTGCACCTGCTTCTGGCGTGATTGCCAGCGTGAATGCAGTGCCTGGGCAAGTGGTGGATGCGCGTGAAGTGTTGTTTGAAATTGTAGATACCAATCAATTACGTGTTGAAGCTTTGGCCTACGACTCTCAATTAGTGAGTAATATCTCCTCAGCTAAAGCCAGCACATCTACAGGTATTTCTATCGATTTGAGTTTTATCGGTGCAGGCCGCTTGTTGCGTGAACAGGCAATTCCAGTGCAATTCAAGATCAAGCCTAACAGTGGTAAACCAGTTCAATTATCTGTAGGTCAACCTGTAAAAGTCGTAGTACAAACCAATAGCACAATCACTGGTGTACCAATTCCAGCAGCAGCGGTGGTTAAAAACGCGAGTAATCAAGATACGGTTTGGGTGCATGGCGAACCAGAAAATTTCGTTGCCAAAGTAGTACACTTTGTGGCGCTGGATGGTGCGAATGTGACAGTGACTGATGGCTTAAAAGCTGGCGACCGCGTGGTTGTACAAGGTGCCTCACTCTTGAATCAAGTGAGATAAGCCATGTTTAATTTTCTAGTCAACGCGAGTTTACGTAACCGCCTCATCGTCTTGGCCATTGCTGTCGTCATGATGGTGATTGGAGGTTTCTCACTGACCAAATTACCTGTCGATGTCTTTCCTAACCTTAACCGACCCACCGTCACAGTGATTACCGAAGCTGGCGGCATGGCACCAGAAGAAGTTGAACAGCTCATTACTTACCCACTTGAAACCACCATGAACGGTGTGCCAGGTGTACTAAATGTGC
>JAYTRW010000445.1:0-3309 GCA_043745985.1 Methylotenera sp. | reverse complement strand
AGCATGAATCGTAACCTAAAAGTGTATAGCCAAGAGCCACACCCATATTGCGCAACACGGTTGAGTCTGTCAGGTCACGCTGCCAGCGTGAGACAGGCAGTTTTTCAGCTAAATGGCGTAACACGGCATTGGCCAAACCTAAATTACCTTCGGAATTTTCGAAGTCAATCGGATTAACTTTATGTGGCATGGTAGATGAGCCGATTTCGCCCGCTTTTACTTTTTGTTTAAAGTAGCCTACTGAAATGTAACCCCAAATGTCACGGTTAATATCAATCAGAATCGTATTAATGCGGCTTAGGCAGTCGTACAATTCAGCCATATAGTCATGCGGCTCAATCTGAATGGTCATTGGGTTATAAGTTAAGCCTAAACTCTCTACAAAGTTCTTTGCAAAACTTTCCCAGTCAAAATTTGGGTAGGCAGAAAGATGCGCATTGAAGTTACCTACAGCACCGTTGATTTTCCCCAAAATTTCATTAGCTTCAAGCTGTTTTTGCTGACGTTGCAAGCGGTACACTACATTAGCCAACTCTTTACCCATCGTGGTCGGTGATGCTGTTTGACCATGCGTGCGTGACAGCATCGGTTGGTCAGCCAGTTGATGTGACAACTCAGTTAGTCTAGCCACTAAGTTCGCCAAAAATGGCAGCATCACGGCATCGCGTGCGCTTTTCAACATTAAGCCGTGTGATAAGTTATTGATGTCTTCAGAGGTACAAGCAAAGTGAATAAACTCGCTAGCCTTTTTAATTTCAAGATTACCATCAAATTTTTCTCTAAGCCAATATTCAAGGGCTTTCACGTCATGGTTGGTGCGCGCTTCAATGGCTTTAACTTGTGATGCATCGACTTCGCTAAAGTGAGTAATCGCATCATCTAGCTCTTTGATAGTTTCTACACTAAACGGTGCAATCTCTTGTAAATCTCTAGCTGAAGATAGCGCTTTAAGCCACTCTAACTCCACCCAAGCGCGGTGTTTAATGAGCGCATATTCGCTAAAGTAAGGGCGTAAAGCGTCTAATTTAGTTTGATAGCGACCATCAAGTGGAGAGAGTGCATTCAGCGTAGTAAGTGACATCGTTCGAGCTTTCGAAAACAGCAGTTGAATAAAGCGCCATTTTACCTTAGTAGAAGGTGCGTAAAAAGGTTTTATTTTGAGCTATACACTTTGCTGATTAATGATGTCTAAGTTCGTGAGTTATCTACATAAGAAAACGGCCTGTAACCTCAAATTGATAAGGTTAACAGGCCGTTTTTTATTGATTTAAGTGGCTAACATATCCACAAACACATTAACAGGGGTAGCCTCTAGTTTAGTTTGATCTAAGCATAAAGCTAAAATATCCGCTTGTTTTTTAGCATCAAAGCGGCGTGCTAAGTTCACTTGGAATTTTTTCACGAGTTCTGGGATGCCCTGGCCGCGACGACGACGATGGCCGATTGGGTATTCCACGGCGATATTGTCTGAGCTTGTGCGGTCTTTAAAGAACACCTGAATCGCATTGGCAATTGAACGTTTTTCTGGGTTTAGGTAATCTGCCGTGTACTCTGCTTTTTCTACGCATACCATTTTTGCACGAATGGCGTCGATGCGGGGGTCTGCCGCCGCCGCATCTTCATAATCTTGTGCGGTTAAGCTGCCTTTTAACAAGCCAATGGCAGACATGTATTGAATGCAGTGGTCACGGTCTGCTGGGTTATCTAGCGGTCCTGTTTTATCAATGATGCGAATGGCTGATTCGTGTGTAGTAATAACGATTTTATCAATTTGTGCGATTTGTTCTAATGTTTGAATTTCTTTGCCCACTTGTGCGTGTAATTGAATTGCACACTCCACAGCGGTTTGTGCATGGAATTCAGCTGGGAAAGAGATTTTGAATAACACTTGCTCCATCACATAAGAGCCATAACCGCGTTGAAACTTGAATGCATTACCTTTAAATAGTACATCGTAGAAGCCCCATGTTTTGGCTGTAAGTGCCGATGGATAGCCCATTTCACCTTGCATGGTCATCCAAGCAAGCCTCACCGCACGAGAGGTTGCATCGCCCGCCGCCCATGATTTACGTGAGCCAGTATTTGGCGAGTGGCGGTAAGTGCGTAGACTTTGACCATCGACAAATGCGTTAGAAACAGCGTTGATGATATCCTCTTTATTGCCACCTAACAACTTAGTCACCACCGCTGTTGAGGCGATTTTTACTAAAATCACGTGGTCTAAGCCTACTCGGTTAAAGCTGTTTTCTAGCGCTAACACACCTTGAATTTCATGCGCTTTAATCATGGCTGTAAGCACATCTTTAATGGTCAGTGCTGCTTTGCCTTTGGCTACATTCTTACGTGAAATGTAATCAGCAGTCGCTAAAATGCCGCCCAAGTTATCTGATGGGTGACCCCATTCAGCGGCTAACCATGTGTCGTTGAAGTCTAACCAGCGGATCATCGCGCCGATGTTGAAGGCGGCCAAAATTGGGTCTAATTGAAATGATGTGCCAGGTACTTTAGCACCGTTTGGCACAACTGTGCCAGCAATGACTGGCCCTAATAATTTGGTGCAGGCTGGGTAGTCTAAAGCTTCAAAACCGCAACCCAGTGTATCCATTAAGCAGTTGCGTGCGGTGTCGAATGCTTCGTCAGATTTGATTTCGTAATCAGCCACGTAATTGGCGATGTCGACAATCACTTGGTCTGGTGCGGGGCGTACGTTAGAGATATGAGCTGACATTTTTTTCCTTAACTAGTAAAAAATTTTCACTAAGGCGGCATGGCGTTTGCTGAGATGATTTTTTCGCTCTGCGTCATTCCGACGGAAGTCGGAATCTAGTGACTTAAAAAAGCCGCTGGATTCCGTGTCAAGCACGAATGACGAGCAAAATTCTTTCTAAACGCATTGTCTCTGTGGTAAATTGGTTTATCGATCTTTCAAGCTTACAAAAGCTCTGTTTTCTGGCCCAATGTATTCAGCATTTGGGCGAATGATTTTGTTATCATTACGCTGTTCAATCACATGCGCCACCCAGCCAGTGGTGCGTGAAATCACAAAAATCGGCGTGAACATGCCCGTTGGAATGCCCATCATGTGGTAGCTAGATGCGCTGTACCAGTCGAGGTTAGGGAACATTTTTTTCTCGCGCCACATCACTTCTTCAATACGTTCTGAGATTTCAAAAGGCGTCATATCGCCTGCATCTTCGCACAACTTGCGGCTAACAGCTTTGATTGAC
The DNA here is from genome assembly GCA_043745985.1 of Methylotenera sp. GTDB lineage: Bacteria > Pseudomonadota > Gammaproteobacteria > Burkholderiales > Methylophilaceae > Methylotenera. The sequence continues at coordinate 82 of JAYTRW010000445.1, read as the reverse complement.
TCGTTTCGAGGGTCTGCGATTGTGTAAACTGGGTGACCAAAACCAATAATGATTTCTTTACGTGCCATGCGCTCTAAAATGT
>JAYTRW010000444.1:0-3313 GCA_043745985.1 Methylotenera sp. | reverse complement strand
GTAAAGTTTGGGATGCCTATAAAGCAGGTAAGATTGAAGAAATTCGCAATTACTGTGAAACGGATGTCACCAACACGCACTTGGTGTTTTTACGATTTCAACTCATGCGTGGAAACCTGACACCTGCAGCGTATGTAGCGGAAATTAAGCTTGTTCGTGAGACATTGACTAGCTACAGCGCACCGCATTGGACCGAGTTTCTAGCTGCTTGGTAGTTGTCTTTGTTGGAGGTTGTCTTTTGTAGGTGCGATGTCACTACATATATCATGACACTTTTTAACAATGCCTTAATAATGCGTTAAAATCACACCTCACTCAGAAATACAGGTTTTCACATGGCACGTCACGCTAGAAATCGCAATAAGCCCCCAGCTATTCTCGAAACAAAACATGCGACTATCGAGTCGCTAGATCAAGAAGGGCGCGGTGTTGCGCATGTCGAGGGCAAAACCATTTTTATTGATGGTGCGCTGCCAAATGAAAAAGTCACTTATCAATCCATCCGCATTAAGCCGAGCTATGAAGTTGCCAATGTGGTGGAAATACTCAAACAATCAAATCAACGCGTCACGCCTAAATGCCCACATTTTGGCTTGTGTGGTGGTTGTAAATTACAACATTTAGATTTTGCTTCGCAAGTAGCGGCAAAACAGCGGTTACTTGAAAATGATTTATGGCATATTGGCAAAGTAAAAGCTGAGAATTTGCTGCCACCACTCTATGGCCCTACATGGGGCTACCGCCACAAAGCGCGTTTAAGCGTTAAATATGTAGAAAAAAAACAACGTGTGCTGGTCGGTTTTAACGAAAAAGCCACACGATATGTGGCAGATATGAACTCATGCGAAGTGCTAGTACCGGAAGTCTCCGCACTGATAGCGCCATTGCAGGACATGATTTTGCAATTAAGCATACGCGACAAGTTGCCGCAAATCGAGCTGGCAGTCGGTGAAGCGGACTTAGAAGCAGACGTTGAAACAGGACGTAATTACCCAGTGATTGTACTGATACTGCGCATTATGGAGGCACTCAATCCTGATGATGAGGCTCTATTAATAGCCTTTTCTGATACTCATAAAGTGCAGATTTGGACGCAAACTAAAGGCCCTGATACGATTAAACCATTTTATCCATCGGCAGGGTCAGCGCTTAAATACAGCTTACCAGAGTTCGGTTTAACCTATCCATTCAAGCCTAATGAGTTTACGCAAGTGAACCCGCACATCAATCGAGTGATGTTACGCCGCGCGATGCAATTATTAGCACCGCAAGAAAATGAGCGAATCGCAGACTTTTTCTGCGGCATTGGCAATTTCACTTTACCCATTGCTCGCAGTGGTGCCCAGGTATTAGGGCTAGAAGGTTTGGCGAATCTAGTTGATAGAGCAAATGAAAGCGCGGCTTTAAATAGTCTCGAACAGGTTAAGTTTGGCGTCGCCGATTTATTTAAAATGACGGAATCAAGCCTAGCCGAACTTGGTCATTTTGATAAATGGTTAGTAGACCCACCACGCGATGGTGCTTTTGAATTGGTAAAAGCCATTACGCCTGAAACTGCACCAAAATTAATTGTTTACGTGTCATGTAATCCAGCCACACTGGCGCGCGATGCAGGCGTGTTAGTGAATGAAAAAGGTTACATATTGAGTGCCGCAGGCGTGATTAATATGTTTCCGCATACGGCGCATGTGGAGTCCATTGCGCTATTCATGCTTACTGCATAAAAACCTTTATCCATAAAAACTTATGCTGAGATGCTTGTCTTGGCTAGCTAAGCGTTGTTGTAAGAAAACAACGCTTAGCTATTTTCATAGCTCTAGTTGATACACATCAAGTTGCTTATCCATAGTGCCTCGTAAAATTCACACATCGAATTAATTTTTTTATGTGGAGAGTTTGAAAATGAAAAAAACATTATTGGTATTAGCACTTGCAGCTGCCTTTGCACCTACATTAGCTCAAGCGGAAGCGGGTGATTGGGTTGTGCGCGTGCGAGCGGTAGATGTTGCACCAAATGAAAGTAGTGATTTAGGTAAGATTTCTGGTGATGCTGGTTTGGCGAGTGCTATCAGTGCTGGTGCTGCACTTACAGTTGATAATAATGTAATTCCTGAGTTAGATATTTCTTACTATTTTACTAAAAATATTGCAGCTGAATTGATTTTAGCACTTGGCTCACGCCACGATGTGAATATTACTGGCAATACTGGCGCATTAGGCAACCAAAATCTTGGCTCAGTTAATATGTTGCCACCGACATTAACTGCTCAATGGCACTTCATGCCAGATCAAACTTTTGATCCATATCTTGGTGCTGGTGTTAACTACACGCATAGTTTTGATCATAGTTTGAATGCAAGTGGTGTTGTTCCAATTCGAATTGATCGCAATATGTTTGGTTTTGTTGCTCAAGCTGGCTTTGATGTAAACCTCAAAGATGGTTGGTTAATTAATGCTGATGTTAAATACGTCACAATGAATACGGATGTGGAGGCCTTAGTGGGTGGGGCTTGGACAAAAATCGATGACCTAGATATTAATCCATGGGTATTCGGTATCGGTATTGGTAAAAAATTCTAAGAATAATAATTTAAACTAAAGATTTTAAGGCTCCACCTTTGCCCCTATCGTTTGCGCGGTAGGGGCTTTTTTTGCCATTTTTTTGAATACTAAAAATTCAGACAAAAATAGCCGATAAAAATTTCTATCGGCTACTTTTATAGATATTAACTTAAATAATTTTTGAAAAGCGTGCGCGATTACGGTCAGTTTGTAAGTATTTATCAAACAACATTGCAATAGCTCGTACAAAGAACCAGCCAGTGTCGGTGACCTGTAAACCGCTATCATCCAGTTCTAACATGCCTATTGCTTGCTGGTCTTTTAATAGCTCGAGCTCTTTTGCGAAGTAAGTTTTGAAGTCAATCACGTAGGCAAGTTCTATCGACTCATATTGCAATGCGCCTTGGCACATAATCGCCATAATCACCGCGCGGCGTATTAAATCGTCTCTGGATAATGCTAACCCACGTACCACTGGGAAGCGTCCTTGATTTAGATAATCATAATACTCTTCAATTGTTTTAGCATTCTGGCTATAGGTTGCGCCTACACGTCCAATGGCTGAAACGCCTAAGCTGATTAAGTCACAATCTGGCTGTGTGCTGTAACCTTGAAAATTTCGATGCAGTCTGCCTTGTCGTTTTGCTATGGCTAAATCATCGTCTGGTAAAGCAAAGTGATCCATGCCAACATACACATAGCCAGCCTCGATAAAGGCTTTTAATGCATTCGATAACATAGTAATTTTATC
>JAYTRW010000443.1:0-3330 GCA_043745985.1 Methylotenera sp. | reverse complement strand
CGGTGGTCAGACCTACACTGACAGCCTCACCGTTGCGACGGCTGATGGCACCACGAAAGTGTTGACGGTCAGCATCGCTGGCACCAACGATGCTCCAGTTGCAGTCTCTGATACTGCCATAGCTGTAGAATCGGGCGGGGTGCTTGACACAACTCCAGGCAACAATCCTACTGGGAATGTACTTACTAATGATACAGATGTGGATAGTGGGGATACAAAAACGGTTAGCGCTATCACAGGGGGTACTGTAGGTGGCAGCACAGCAGGGACCTATGGTTCGCTGATATTAAATAGTAACGGCAGCTATATCTACAACCTCAATAATGCTAACTCCGCAGTACAGGCTTTGAATGTTGGCCAAACTCTCACTGACACCTTCACTTATACAATGAGAGATACAGCTGGTTTAACTTCAAGCACAACGCTGACAGTAACGATTCAAGGAGCAAACGATGCGCCTGTAATAGGTGTTGGTAATGCAACAGTTTCTGAAGAAGGTTTGTTTGGCGGAAATCCTGATACTATCGGTACAAGTGATACTACCAATAGTGTAAATGCAACTGGTAGTATTGCTATTACAGATGTAGATAATACTACTTTTACAGTAACTTTAAGTAGTCCTAGTACAGCGTTAACTTCCAATGGTTTAGCTATCATATGGACTGGAAGTGGCACTAGTGCATCACCATTAATTGGATCAGCCGGCGGTAATACTATAATCACTGCAACCATTACCAATGTAGGTGTATATAACATTACGCTGTCTGGGCCCGTGGATCATGCTACAGCTGGTTTGGAAGATGTGAAAACATTAAATATAGGCGTTCAAGTTTCTGATGGGGCGCTCACCACGCTGAGTACAATAACCGTAAATATAGAAGATGATAGTCCTATTTATAGCGGTACTCCTAATACTGCAATGTTAGAAAATATCCAAGGGGCAACACTCACTGGTAGCCTAGGTACTATTAGTATAGGTGCCGACTCAGGATCGAATGCAAAAATAAGCTTTGGTTCTACAGCCTCTACAGGCGCCAGTGTAGATGGTAACGGATATATACAGGCGACCCATAATGAAACTAATTCAAGTGGCACTTTTATAACAGTCACCCAAGATTTGTTATATCAAGGGTATAAAATCAAGTTTGTATTGGGCGCAGCTGGCGAGCTCATTGCCCAAGCGGTTGACCCAGCTTCAACACAAGTATTCAGAGGGACTGGTGACCTTAACTCAGGCCAATATCAAGTGACCATGCTTAAAACTCTGGATAGTCCGATTGTTGCGGCTGCTAGTATCGGGTCACTAAGCGGAGGCAATGGCGGAGTATATACCTTTAGTGACGGTGCTAATAACTACACTGTGAATGTAATTGGTACTAATAATGGGGGTGCTGATACAGTCAACACTAGCGCTAACTCTTTTGGCGTAGGCGCAGGTCAATCGATTGATAATTCCGTTGGAAACGTAGAAACACTTAAGTTTGACTTTGCCAGCAAAATGACTGGTATTAATTTAACATTTGATAAGCTCAATTTAATGGAAAGTGTAAATTATACGGCTTATAACGAGTTAGGCGCTGTGGTTGGCAGTGGCACTGTCAATGGTACAGTTACAGACCCCACTCTCAATTTGACTTCTGCTACATTTACTGGTGGGTACTTTAGCTCTATCATCTTTGCGCCAACATTAGGAACAAGTTTTAAATTGATAGTCAATGGTTTCGTGGGAACCAGTACGCATGCTGACCAGCTGATTACATTCGGAGTCGCTCCTACTGATGCTGATGGAGATACCAGTGCTTATCAAACTATCGGTCTGAAGCTTGATGGTGACAACACTATTGCCGCTGGTGCCAGTGCAACTGCTATTGGCGGCGGGAGTGGGGCGGATATGCTTACGGGTAGCGGTTTTGACGACATCATTACAGGTGGTGAAGGCAATGATACACTGGTCGGTGGGGCAGGTAGTGATACTTATATTTTCGGTTTAACTGATGGTATAGATACGATTAATGATAGTTCTGGTATTGATTCGATCTTAATAAAATCTAATGGAGCGGCACTGACAAGTTTAGACTTCACCGATTCGAGCACTACTTCTACAGCTGGAAACATGGTGATTACATTCAATGGTCAACAAATCAGTATACTTAACCATTTTGCAGCAGTTACCAACGTAGAGTTTCTTACGTTTTCTGGCGGAGCCACTTATGATGGATTCAGTTTAACAGGTCCATACAGTTTGAGTATTGACGATACTGGACCTCGTACAAGTAATTTAGGTGTTAATACCATTCTTGCTGGTGATAATGCTGCCAATACCTTAACAGGGAACACTGGTAATGATTTGCTCTTTGGAGGCGCTGGAGCTGATGCGCTTGACGGTGGTAGTGGTAATGATCTTTTAGTAGGAGGTAGTGGTAATGACACCTTAATTGGTGGTGCAGGTGCAGATGTATTAGATGGCGGAGCTGGTAACGATAGTATGACTGGGGGAACTGCTGGAGCGAATGATTTTGTAACTGATGTTTTTGTTTGGCATTTAACTGATGCTGGCATCGCTGGGACGCCAGCAGTTGATACGATTAATTTGTTTGATAAAGCTTCTAAAGCTGCTGGGGGTGACGTGCTTGACCTACGGGATCTTTTAGTAGGCGAAAGTAACAGCGGCGGCAACTTGTCGAACTTTATTCATTTCGAAAAATCTGGATCAGATACTATTATTCACATCAATACAACAGGTGGGTTTAGCGGAGGTTTTAATGCAACTAAAGATATGCAAGTTATATCTCTTTCAAACGTGGATTTGGTAACAGGTTTTGCAAACGACCAAGCTATCATTCAGGATTTGTTAACTAAACAAAAGTTAATAACCGATTAATCAGTAATACTGTTACAAGGCTCTTATCAACGAGGGCCTTTTCGTTGTTAGCCAGTATTGGATAATGTATTGGATGTTTCTGATTTTAAACATTATCCAACCAACCATTTGAAACTTTTAGTAGGCAAACAAAATCACATCAATAGTATAGAGATATTTCGGAACCAAGCGAAAGGCCATCTGCGTAAATTAAACAATGTGCCAAAAGCTTATCTCGTGTTGTTTTTGAAGGAGTGAGTTGCGCGTTAATAACCTAATGCCATCAGCATAGTTATTCAAAATAAAACAATGGATTAAGAATTATAAGGGCTAGTTATCTATTAAAGCCCCTTCATTTATATGTAAAATAATAGGGGCTGTAGTAGATTAGCATAAATGTTATGCTAATTAAATGAAGCTAAGTCATTGTAAATTATTAAGAAAGCAGCAGTTAAAGTTACTGGAATATT
>JAYTRW010000442.1:0-10365 GCA_043745985.1 Methylotenera sp. | reverse complement strand
ACGCACAGCTTCCCAAGTATAACCTTGATAGAAATCCAGCTGAGCTGGATTTTCTTGCAGTTGTACCTCGCTGATGGCGGTAATGGTGAAAGCATGGTGTGCTTGCTGCATAGAAAAATACGCCACATGATTACCAAAGAAGTCTTCGCGAATACGGAAGTCAGCCGCGTAGGGTTCTATATCTAGTGTGGATGAGATCACTTGTTGATTCTTGCAGTTTCTTGGCATCAGGCGCGCTTCGCTGTATGACAGTGAAACTTTATCTGTGTAATCGTACTTGGTGATATGGGTAATTTTATAGTGCATACTGAATTTCGCTAAACTGGCCTGACTTCGTTGAGTGAGTGTTGCAACTGCCCATGTTTGAAGTAGGTTGCAGTAATGCTATCGGATAATGTGGCGATTAAGTAATATAAACGGCTGAGTGTTTGATCTAAATTCTCACGCACGTGCCCTTTTGTGGTTTTAATCAAGTCGTTTAAATTGGTTAAATCTAATAAATTACAAGCCTCTAATATCAGGCGCTCCTCTACACTTAGCTGTGCATTGCTTTGTTGACGCGGCATTTTGTTAACGTGTTCTTGAATGCGGTTAAATTGATAGGCTAAAGAGCGTGGATTATTTTTATCTAACATCAGCAATTCAATAAATGAAGGTAGCTCTATGCTGTTGCGATAATGCTCACGGTAGCAAATCAGGTTATCGCTGGTTTCCAGTAATGATTCCATCAATAGTTGTTCTGTGCCTGAAGCTTGCGCGGTAGAAAAGCAACTTCGTAACAGTGAAATAAGCAACAAAGCGCGCTCTAAACGACGGCCTATATCTAAAAACAGCCAGCCATTGCCACGCGTCATGCTTTCCATAATCAAGCCACTGAATGCGGATAACGCAGTGATTAATCGATCCATGTGTTCTTGAATATTCCACAGCGTAGATTCAGTGAGTTGCTGCGATTGTTCTAAGTGCGACTTTATCTCGTCCATCACCCGCCACGTATCTGATGACCACAAATTACGTACGGTATAGCCCGCTTGCACCAAGCTACGCTGATTATTGGCAATACTGCCAACTTTATCTTCATCTAACATCAATGACAGCAGTTCGCCATCTGGCGTTTGCAGTAATGCGGTTGCATCATGACTCTTTGAATCGCCTAAAAAGCCAGGGTAAGTGTTGGTGATATTGGTCAGGCTGCGCAAAATAGTGTGCAAACTATGTTGAAAATGCACATTACTATTATCTGGATTGATATAAAGTTTTTTAACCGTAGTGCGAAGCAGGCGAATGCTACCCTCTGTGCGCTCAGCATAACGACCTACCCAAAACAGGTTTTCGGCAACGCGGCTAGAAAGTGTGCTGGAGTAACTGCTACCAACAAGTTCGCTATGTCTGTTTGCTGTTACGTTAGTTTGTTGCGTGCTACTGCCGCCCACTATCCACGTGTCTTTACTCATAGCACCCAACTGACTTGAAACTAGCACATCACCAGTTTGCGTCGCACTACGTGTAAGACTGCCAGGCATAAGGTTATAACTGCGCTCTTGGGCGACCATAAAACAGCGCATCAATGACTGACGCGGCTCTAAACGACCATCCACCAATGATGGCGCAGTTGAAAATACCTCATATTCTTGCCCCACAAAAAATGCTGGGTTCGCACGAATACGGTCACGCCAATAAGTAATTTGTTGCCGATTCAACTGGCTGCCAAAAACTGAGGTCATGGCACCACGACAGATGTGTTTAATGACCAGTTTATGCAAATTGTTGAGCACATAATCTAACTCTTTGGGCTGACCGCACCACCATGTGGCGGCGCTAGGCAAACGTAGTTGCTTGCCTAAAAAGTATTCTGCTATTTTCGGTAAAAATGGCAATAATCCTGGGCTTTCTAATACGCCGCTGCCTAAAGGGTTAGCAATCGTCACATTGCCTCTACGCGCCACTTCTAACAGGCCTGGAATGCCTAAGCGCGAATCATCACGCAACTCTAGCGGATCGCAAAACACATCGTCCATACGGCGCATAATCACATCTACGCGCTGCAAACCGTTGAGTGACTTCAGCCAAACAAAGCCATCGCGCACCGTTAGGTCATCGCCCTGAACCAAGGGATAGCCTAAATGTGAAGCTAAATAAGCATGCTCAAAAAAGGTTTCATTAAACGGCCCTGGTGTCAGCACAACCACTCTAGGTGCATCAGAATTTTGCGGTGCGATTTCTTGCATGCCATGACGCAACGATTGAAAAAAGCCATCTAATCGTTGTACTTGTGTGTCACGAAAAATATTGGGAAATACACGCGACATCGCCAGCCTGTTTTCCAAGGCATATCCAGCCCCTGAAGGCGCTTGGGTACGGTCACCAATCACCCACATACGATTATCAGGGCCGCGTGCTAAATCTGCCGCATAAAGCACTAATTGATGTTTACCGGGAATTTTAACTTTGTCACAAGCACGCAAAAAGCCACTGTGGTTAAACAACATCTCACTCGGTAACAAGCCTTGCCGAATCAACTCGCGCGGCCCGTAAATATCCGTCAGAATCAAGTTAAGCAGTTCTGCACGCTCTAGCAGACCAAGTTCAATATCGCGCCACTCTTCATGAGCAAGCAGCAAGGGAACAGAATCTAGCTGCCAAGGCCGACTGCTGCCGTCAGGGTCGCCATACACGTTGTAAGTCACTCCATTTTCGCGGAGTAACTTGTGAATTTCATTCTGCCTTAAACTAACTTCAGCTGGGCCTAATTTTTGTAATGCTTGGATATAATATGCCCAATGCGGACGAACCTTGCCAGATTGATCGAGCATTTCATCCAACATGCTTGCGCCCGCCGAATAGACAGCCGTATTCCCTAGCCAAGTATCAGCTTTTGAAGCTTGTGAATGTTGATTTGAAGTTGCCATGTTTACTCTCAAAAACCTAAGCACATTTTAAGCTTAAATTAGGCTTAGCGGGTAAGTTGCATCACTAGAGATAAGTTTTAACAAAAAATTACATAGCGTTACCTAAATGGAGCTTGATTTAGCGCGATTTACAGCGCAAACAAGTTGCTTGTTTATTCATTAAAAAGTTATTATTAATGCTTTACTTATCAAGCTGCATTTATGACTTACTGTGTTGGAATACTACTAGAATCTGGATTGGTCATGGCGTCTGATACCCGTACTAATGCGGGTGTGGACCAAGTAGCTACTTTTCCTAAAATGACTACTTTTGAAGTGCCAGGTGAGCGCACGATGGTGATGCTCACTGCAGGTAATTTAGCGGTAACTCAAGCGGTATTGCAGCACTTGCATAAAGACATCGCCAACAACGAAATACACAATTTACTCAATGCCACCAGCATGTTCGATGCTGCACGCTTGGTTGGTATGGCCATCCGTACTGTGCATAAGGAAGATGCTGAACATTTACGCCACCACAATACCGACTTCAATATCTCAGTTCTGTTTGCTGGACAAATTGCGGGGGAACCAACACGGCTTTTCCAGATTTACTCTGCGGGCAACTTCATTGAAGCCAGTCAAGAAACCCCTTACTTTCAGATAGGTGAAACCAAGTACGGCAAGCCGATTTTAGACCGTGTGATTAACTACAAATGTGGCCTAGAAGACGCGCTTAAATGTGTACTCATCTCATTTGATTCGACTATCCGTAGCAATGTGTCTGTTGACTTGCCTGTTGATGTGCTGGTGTATAGAAATAATAAACTTAGCATAGATTACAATCACCGCGTCGCTAAAGACGATCCTTACTTTCTCTCAGTGCGCCAACATTGGGGCGAAGGTTTACGCAAGGTATTTGCTGAAATTCCAAACCCTGACTGGTGCTAATTAATGCTTAAATAATTTAAACTCCCTGAAATACTGCTCGAACTGTTCTGCCGGCAAAGCTTTACTGTAATAGTATCCTTGCACTTCATCACAACCTTGAGCCCGCAAGTAAGTTAGTTGCTCTACTGTTTCCACCCCTTCTGCAATGGTTTTTAATCCAAGTCTTTTAGACATGCTAATAATTGCGCTGACAATAGCCTTGTCTTCAGGGTCTGTGCTGATGTCTCGTACAAAAGATTGATCGATCTTGAGTTTATAGATTTTGAACTTCTTTAAGTAACTCAATGAAGAATAACCAGTACCAAAATCATCAATAGAGACATGAATACCAAGCGCATGTAAATTATTAATCATCTCAATGGCACCCTGAGGGTCATACATGGCAACGCCTTCAGTGAGCTCCAACTCAAGGTGCTCTGGCGCCAGCCCAATTTCCTCTAGTATTTGTGTGACTAAGTTGGGTAAATCTGGATGACGGAATTGTATTGCTGAAATATTCACCGCCATAATGATCGGATCGTGACCTTCTTCCAACCAAAATTTAGCTTTTTGTACGGCTTTTCGCAATACCCATTCCCCAATAGCATTGATCAAACCCGAATCTTCAGCGATTGGAATGAACTCCGCAGGTGAAATAGAACCAAGTTCTGGGTGATGCCAGCGTAATAAAGCCTCAGTTCCAATAATGCGATTATCATGAAGCGACACCTGAGGTTGATAATGTAAGCTGAGTTGATTGCGTTCAAGCGCGTAACGTAAAGCAGTCACCAGTTGTAGGTTTCTAGAAGAGGTAGCCTGCATTTCGGCAGTAAAGAAACGATAGTTGTTTCTGCCCTCTTGTTTGGCTCGATACATGGCGGTATCGGCTTTTTGAGAAAGTATCTCAAAATCTGTACCATCATCTGGATACAACGCAACGCCTACTGAGCCAGTAACAGTAAGTTCGAAAGATTCAATGTGATAAGGTTTAGCCATAATACTCAGCAGCTTTTGCGATACGTTAGCTGCGCCATGAGAGTCTGTTCCAGGTAATATTAAGATGAACTCATCTCCGCCCAAGCGTGACAACGTGTCTTCTTCACGTAAGGTCGACTGTAATCTATTCGTGACCTCTATTAGCAATAAGTCACCAATGCTGTGACCTAGTGTGTCATTAATGTCTTTAAAGTGATCAAGATCGAGAAATATAACGGCTAATTTACCATTATTGCGTTTGACTAAACTTAATGCGTATTTGAAATGGTCCTGCAACAAAATCCGATTGGGTAAGCCAGTTAATGCATCAAAATGTGCGAGTTTTTGAATTTGTTTTTCTGATTCTTTACGATCCGTAATATCTCTAAGAAATGCACTAAAAAAAACAAGATTGCCTGTTTCAATTTTTGCAATAGACATTTCAACTGGAATTTCTGTGCCATCAAATTTTAATGCATTGACCTCTACACGTCGGCCTGTCATATTCGATTGATTAGTGGCAAGGACTCTATTCATGCCCTTTGTATGTGCCTCTCTATCCCTCTCTGGAATAATAAGATCGGATAATTTTTGACCAAGCGCATCTTCTCGTGTGTAGCCAAACATTTTATTTGCGGCTCCACTCCACTCAATCACCAAACCTTGACTATTCATATTGATGATTGCATCCAAGGAATTTTCAAGTACTAATCTGGAGATTTCCTCGCTCTCTAATAATTCTCCTTTAAACTGTTCCCGTTCATTTTCAACATAAAAGTTATCGAGCGCAAAGTCGATATCTAATGTCATTTCTACTAACAGATTTTGACCTTCCTGGTCAAACACGTTTTGGTCATCGGCATATATATTAAACGTACCCACAACCTTGCCATTACGGTGCAACGGTAAGGATGCAGAAGCACTCCATTCAAACTTTGCGCTTAGTTCATGCCAAAACTCTGTTGCAGGGTCATTATCAAAATCAAGACACCAAAATGGTTTATCTTCACGAAATGCAGTACCACTAGGACCACGGCCAGTTTTCTCTTTAGCATTTACTGAAATTTTAAGTAAATCTAAAAACTCCGTACCTGTTCCGTATGAGGCTACGGGCGTTAATAGTTGACTCCCATCATCGAGCAACCCAATCCAAGCCATCTTCATTCCACCAAAAGTGACCGCATCATGGCAAATTTTTGGGAACAACTCTGCTTCATTTTTACTGCGCACAATAGCTTGATTGCATTGACTTAAAGCTGCATACAGCTGAGTTTGCCGATGATTTCGCGCTTCAGCAACTTGATGCTCGGTATTAATTTGAGCCAACTGAATCTGTGTTTGAGATAGCCATCCCATCACACTATTTTCCATACCTTGACTGACTGGAATCTTAGATAAGAAATCACCACTGCCAATTTTTACTAAGTACTGGTGAACCTCATCTGCAGAAGCGCCTAATATTGTATTGAGCGCTTTATAGTCACGCCATAGTGTAATAGATAGCAATATTCCAAAGAAAATGATGAGTATTCTCAATACCAAAGTCGTTGTCTCGGCATCATGAATATGAGTTAAAGTACGTTTATTCATCATTTCATTGAAATGACTGATGGGCTGCATAATTGCGGCCTTAGCCTTGTGGTAGGCCGAGTCGTTTAGCATCAGGCTAGCCTCTCTACGATTGGCTTCGTTCGTAGCATTCGTGGGCTCAATTAACTTCATTGCAGCAAACTCTATATTCGTCAACAAATCATAATTAGACTTAGCTTTTGATAACTCTGCAAACTCTGCAGCTGTGAAGCCAGCCTCTTTCATGAGCTCAAGTAATGGCTTTCTCTCCCCGTAGGCACGCGGTCTCATATTGTCAGCTAAGACTAAATCCCAATATACATTGTTGTATGAAATTGGACGAGGAAGCTTGCCGTTACTTATATCTAGAATCTCTTGATAATGCTGCTTATAAATACTGTCGCCTGTAATCACATAGGTGCGAGCCATACTAGTAAGGTCATCAGATGATTGTCGCAACTCTTCAGCTAGAAGGTGCGATTGAGTTCTTAATTCATTAGCGTTATCAATTTTATTTTCTAAATGAATATATGCAGTAAATACCGCACATAGAATAAGCAGAATCACCAACGTTAGTCGATAACCCTTTGAAATAATGAGTAATTTTATGTTAATTTTCACTTACTTAAACCCTAAATAAATCCTGCCTTTGACTATTAACATGACGCATATTAAGTGATCATGTTCTGATGAGGTTCTATATCGAATTAAATTGAAGCTTAAATAGATTCTAAAGATAAAGGGTACATCAAAGGTGAATAGAATAATTGCTTAAATAAGTACTTAATAACAACTTTGTTTAAAAAGTTAAAATTTTGTGTTTGTATTATTCTGTTACATCTGAAATTTGTTCCGCCAACAGTCTTGTACGTACAAAATTAATATGCCCACGCAGTCCATAAAACATATCGGCAAAGGCTGCTGGTATTTTTATATTACTTAACTTTGCTTCTAGCTGATCAAGATCATTCATTATTTCTTGACGCTTATCTACATCATTCGTTGTACCAAACGCATCTTTCTCGAGTTCAAGTAAGGCTCGATAAAAAGGATAGATTGATAGTTGAGTTTTCCAGCGATAGATACTAGGCGCTAATTTTATTGCAGGTATCAATATCAACAATAATGGCACCAAAAAGACCAATATTCTATTAATAAAACTGGCCATCCAAAATGGAAAATCACGATATAGAAAGCTTTTACCAGACTTGTAATAGCGAGTTGCATCTGGGCTGACTCGGTATTCCTGAGTAATTAGATTAGGAAACTCTCCACTTTTCACAAATAAAGTTGCCGAGCCATGTACTTCGTTTGCTGCATCCAGTAACAGATCAGACAATGCTGGATGTAATGTGTCGCGGGCGATTAATTCAACCGTAGGTGCAACCAGATTTAAATCATTGATAGGAATATTTTTTCCTAAATCGATTGAGCCCTTGGGTAAAACCAACTTATGTAAATATTTAATACGCCTTGTATAGCCATCCGCTTGATCAAAATTAAATATGTTAATGCCTGGTGTTTTCACCAAGTCTTTAATCAATTGTGTTGATACAGAATCCCCCATCACAAATATTGCATCAATCTTATCCTGCAATAAATCATCCACTGGATTAAGGCTTGGTTTCTCAATTAACTTCGTACTACCACCTGGTAAAATTCCATTTTCTTTCAGCATATTCAATGCCAAAGAATGCGTGCCACTTCCGAGCTCACCGATATTCAATCGCTCACCAGCAAAATCCGCAATCAAGTTTTTATTTTCACCGCGATAAAAAATCATCATAGGCTGATAAGCAATACTACCAAGTGACATAAGTTTATCGGTCTTGATAGTGCCGACAACGCCACTTTGCACAAAACCAATATCAACGTTTATGCGCTTGTCAGCCAACTTATTAAGATTATCAATAGAGCCATTAGACGCGACTATATTAAGCTTTACACCTTGCTTAGCCAAAATCGCTTTATATTTCAGCGCATTTTTTTGATAAATGCTACCTTCCTCACCCGCTGTAATGGTTAAGCTAGTAGGCGCAGCTGAGTTAAAAAATATAAATAGGCCAATGCAAATAATCGCTAAAATTCCCACCACCCATAGCATCATCAGAAGAACGCTACTGCCATAGATTGCAGCTAGTTTGACCCATATTTTTTTTAAAGATGCTTTTAATTCAATGATGTCGTTCAAAATTCCGTACGCAATTATTAATGATTACATTTTACATGTTCGTTGATAACGAAACAAAAAAATCTATTAAATATACTTAAAATAATGATTTTTGACGCGTTGTTGTGTTGCTGGAAATAGCTTTATCAGCAGGAGATTTTTTCGAGCTAGTTGCACGTTTTGGACTGCGCCCTTTTCGTGAAGCATGCTGTTTAATAATACGTGCGGTATCTTGCAAATGTTCAGTATTACGCTTAAGTTGGCTAAAACGCTCGCGCGCAAGTTTTAACGCGATATTAATATCTATCATTGGTGCAGGGTAATCAATACCAATCTTGCAACCGTACTCCGATTGCAATGATTCGGGCATTAACCATGGTTGAAAAATCCAAGTATTGGGCACCGTGCGTAAAGCGGGCAACCAACGCCTTACAAATATCCCTTCAGGATCCTGATCAATCGCCTGCTTAACTGGGTTGTAAATGCGCAAAGTGTTAATACCAGTGGTGCCAGATTGCATTTGTACTTGTGACCAATGAATACCTGGCTCGTAATCCAAAAACTCTCTGGCCAAATGCAGTCCTGTTTCACGCCAATGCAGCCAAAGTAAATAGCTTGCAGTACTCATTAACATTGCACGCATTCTAAAGTTAATCCAACCAGTTTGCTTTAACATCGCCATGCAGGCATCCACTAGTGGCCAGCCTGTTTGTCCATTACACCAAGCGGCTAACCTTGCTTGCTGCTCTTCGCCTGCATAGTTTTCATCTCGTAAATGATTAAATATAGGGTGTAAATTTTGATATTCAATGGCAGGTTCAGACTCTAACTTTTGCATGAAATGACAATGCCAATGCAACCTACTTTCAAATCCTACCAATCCAGCCGACAAGCCTTTTGGATAAATTAACGGGTTAGACTGGATATTATTTTTTTGCTGACGTAACTTTTGCACCACCTCACGCATGCTAAGCACACCCCAAGTTAAATATGGTGAGATTCTAGAACCTGCCGACTCAGAAGAAAGTGGGCTAGAAATACCACCACGATAGCGGCTGGCACGACCATTTAGAAAAGTATGCAATAGTTTTACAGCCTCCTCTCGCCCACCTTTTTGCCTTAAAGGTTTATCTGTTTGACCTGGATTCGATAGGTTTGGCTTAAATTCTCTAGCTCTCTCAAACCTTGTTCCATTGGCTATAGTAGCCATTGTTACTTTTGACGGCAAAGGTACTTGCGGCGCGGCCATGCGCTTTTCCCAATGGGCAGTCCACGAATCTCTGCTTTTTAAGCGTCTAACCACACCATTTTGCGGATACTCAAACCACTCAACTTGGTTGGCTTGGCACCATGTTGCCACTACTTTATCAAGCTGATAACTATCATTGTTACCAGTTTCCTCATGACTATGTAAGCTACTAATGCTGTAATACTGGGTAATTTGGTTAAGCGTATCAATCATGCTTCCGTGAAATTCAAGCAATGATAACGCTAGCAATTGCAATTGATGCTGAAGTGAAACCAAACACTCTTTAACAAACTGTTGATGTTGGGTAGCGTAATCTTCACCTAGCCAAATAGAAGTATCCCAACAAAAAATTGGCAAAATAGGTCCTAGCTGGCTAGCTCCTAATAGCGCAGCATGATCGTGCACTCTTAGGTCATGTTTGAACCATACAATATGAGCTAAAGGTTTCATCTTAACTTTTGTAAACTAAAAAACCATTAAAATTTGATAAGATTATCAATATTACACTGCATCATAGCAAAAAATTAGGCTCCCTAAAGGAGCCTAAAGATAAAAGTCAAATAACGTTAAAAATCAATAATCTA
>JAYTRW010000441.1:0-10387 GCA_043745985.1 Methylotenera sp. | reverse complement strand
GTTTGGAAGATCCAAATGTGGATGGCGTACTCACTATTTTGACGCCGCAAGCCATGACTAAGCCGCTAGAAGTGGCAAATGCCATCATTGCGTTAAGCCAGCAATATAAAAAGCCTTTGTTAGCCTCATGGATGGGCGAAGCACAGGTGAGTGAGTCGCGAGCTGCATTTAATCGCACTAAGATGCCTAGTTTCCGCAACCCTGAATCAGCAGTGGACGTGTTTTCTTTTCTTTCTGCTTATCATAAAAACCAGAAGCTATTGATGCAGATGCCTGGGCCTATCTCACACCAGTTGGCGCCAGATATAGAAAGCGCACGTATGATTATTGAAGGCGCATTGCAAGAGAGACGTAAGATTTTAGGAGAAATGGAATCTAAAGCCTTGCTATCCGCTTTTCATATTCCAGTAGCACCTACCATGGTGGCACGTTCACCTAATGAGGCTTTATTGATTGCACAGCAATTGGGTTTCCCTGTGGCAATGAAAATCAACTCGCCTGATATTACGCATAAGTCTGACGTGGGTGGCGTGGTGCTTAACTTGGCGAATGCTCAAGATATTCGTGCGGCATACCATGCCATTATTGAGAATGTTAAAAATAAGCGTCCAAATGCGACTATCAATGGAATTTCTATCCAGCCCATGATTGTCAAACCAAATGGTCGTGAGTTGATGATAGGCGTGACTAATGACCCTGTATTTGGCCCAATTATTACCTTTGGTGCAGGCGGAACAACCGTTGAGATTATTGCTGACCGCTCGGTAGCGTTACCGCCGTTGAACAAATTTTTGGTGAAAGATTTGATTAATCATACGCATGTGGCAAAAATTTTAGGCGCATTCAGAAATATGCCACCAGTTAATATGGAGGCGCTTGAGAGTGTGATGTTGCGTGTTTCTGAAATGGTGTGTGAGTTACCAATGTTAATGGATATGGACATCAATCCACTGATATTAGATGAAAATGGAGCATTAGCAGCTGATGCTCGAATTATGGTTGAAGTGCGCCCACCAAACGTTGATCGCTATGCGCATATGGCAATATATCCTTATCCGACGCACTTAGTCACCCACTGGCAACTAGCCGATGGAACCGACGTAGTGATTCGTCCTATACGCCCGGAAGATGTATGGCTGGTACAAGATTTTGTTAAAAATCTTTCTGAAGAAGCGCGCTACTTTAGATTTATGAAAAGTGTAGAGCAGCTTAGTGAAACTTTGTTAGTGCGGTTCACCCAAATCGATTATAGCCGTGAGATGGCGTTAATCGCGGTCAGAAATGAAAACGACAAAGAAATCGAGCTAGGCGTCACGCGCTACGCCATTAACCCAGACGGTGAAAGCTGCGAATTTGCTTTAGTAGTCGCTGATAGCATGCGCGGCACAGGCTTAGGTCATAAATTGATGACGGCACTCATGGATATTGCACGTGCTAAAGGCCTAAAACGTATTGAAGGGGAAGTGATAAAAAATAATGCCAGCATGTTGAAGCTGATGAAGCGTTTGGGTTTTACTGCTACGGTCAATCCTGACGATAGCAGCATTAAAAATGTATATATCGATTTGTAGTGTGGATTTGTAAATCATGCACACGGCCTACATCACAAACCCTGAATTTCTTAAACACGACATGGGACCAGATCATCCCGAATGTCCTGCCCGCATTCATGCGATTCAAGATCAGCTGATTGCATCGGGCTTGTTCGATTACCTTGACCACTATGAAGCACCAAAAGTCAGCAAAGCCATATTGGCCTTGGCACATACTCAAAAATATATCGATTGGGTATTTAGTCAGTCACCAGATTCTGGTCTAGTAGACCTTGATGGTGACACGATGATGAATCCGTATACTTTGGATGCCGCTTTATACGCCACTGGCGCGGTGGTTGAAGGCGTTGATTTAGTCATGACAGGCAAAGCCAATAATGCCTTTTGCAATATTCGCCCACCAGGTCACCACGCCAAACGTGGCAGTGCATCTGGATTCTGTATTTTTAACAATGTGGCGGTAGCCGCCGCTTACGCGCTTGAACACCATGGTTTAGAACGTATCGCCATTGCCGATTTTGACGTGCATCACGGTGACGGTACAGAAGATATTTTTCACGATGATCCGCGTGTGATGATATGTTCGACTTTTCAACACCCTTATTACCCACATTCTGGTGCAGATAGCGGTAACGAGCATATTATCAACGTACCACTTGTGGCAGGCAGCACAGGCGAGCAGTTTCGCGAAGCGGTGACTGAACATTGGTTACCCGCGCTAGAGCGTTTTCAACCACAGATGATATTCATTTCCGCAGGTTTCGATGCGCATTGGGAAGACGATATGAGCGACATACGTTTACATGAGAAAGATTACTTATGGATAACAGAGACGTTAAAAGCTGTCGCTAAACGCCACGCGAATAACCGCATAGTCTCTGCACTTGAAGGTGGTTATGCTTTACATGCCTTAGGACGATGCGTCATGACGCATGTGAGATGTCTAAGCGATCTTTAATAATGCTCAATTACTTAACGAATAGGTCAATTAAGCGGCCTTGGACTATAATAAGCACTATGCCTAAATTAATGACCTCCTTATCTTTACTGCTATTTTTTACCGCGTGTTCTCATCAAACACAAGCAATGACTGCAAGCCAGAAATCAGCACTAGTCTCAGAAGAAATCCTCGATAATAAGCAATGTAGCCATTTTAAAAATGACTTACATTCAGCTTCAGTAAGCAATATTGAGATTGGTAAAATATACAATGACGCGACAAAAGCGCATTGCATTAATAAAGATATTTAATCAGCTTCGGTGTCGATAAACGAGGCGCGTAGTATCAAGCTAGTTCTTCGGTGCAATGCGATTCGCATGTTGATACCCTACCAATTACATCCAAATGGGGTCTTTTTAGGGTAAGTCGACAGTACAGCTTGGTGGATAGTTTATGCTAACCTCTACCGAATCCTGCCATGTGGCACACCTAAAGAGGTTGCTAGTCTTTTAAGACAAGTTTGGTCAAAGCGCTCCATTAAATCAGATACTGTTTTAAAAATATCACTTCTCCAAAACTCTAGTTTGAAAATCATAGGATTGGCTTGGTCATCGACTGGTTGTGGTTTCATTACATCAATTAAGTAATTCTCTTTTTTGGAACCACCATGTGGGCGGAACAACATATAGTTTCTACCTATGGATACATGTGCATGAGCAATCATGTTTCTTATATTATAAATCTCTTCAATGTCTTGTTTTTCTTCCAAGGTTAAATCGTCCTTAAATTCCAACTTAAACTCTTCTTTTACATTTGCAAACTGTTTTTCCCAATACTTTATTCGTATTTCGTGAAATGTATTCGGAATCCTCTCTGGAGTAGCGACAAAATCATCTATAAGCTGAGGATTTTTTAAGAATAATAAGGTCAGACATTTGACCTTGAAGCCAAACGCTGAACATAAATATTATCCCAGCGTTCACCATATTTTCTTCAGGTTTCTCCATAAGGGTTACTCATAAGCCTAACGTAAATAGACATCAAATAAAGATTTAGATAGTTATAGCATTTCAACTAAAGCGCAACACATCCCTTTGCTTTTAAAACTGCGTTAACGCTTTTCTAATTTCCATTTCATCTAAGCCTTTGCCAATAATCACAATGCGCGATAATGGTTCTTCTTCGCTCCAACCTTCTAGCAATGTAGGTGGGTAGGGCGTGAAGTGTACTGCATGAATGGCAAGTGGCGCAGACTGGTCTGCCGCATGGATAATGCCTTTTAATCGCAATAGGTTTTTGCCATACTTTTGGCAAAATTTTAATAAATGCGGTTTTAATTGTGACCAGTTAAGCGGGCTGGGCATGGCAACGGTGAAGCTGGTAATGTCGTCATTGTGTGATTTTTGTGGCAGGCTTGATGGCAACCTACCTTTGGGCTGCACTTGCTTAATGGGCGCACGCAACCAGCGTTGTGGTTCAGCTTGTTTAGTTGTTAAGTCAAATAAACCTACATCGACTACAAAAGCGGGGTCTAGCTCGCCATGCACTATTTTATGCTGCGTTGCCCCAAGGTTAATGCTGATGAGTTTTTCTTTAAGCGCATTTACTTGTTCGGTGCTAGCTAAGTCTGTTTTAGTTAGCACCAATACATCTGCCACAGCGGCTTGTTTTAATGCTTCGGTATTGTCTTCAATTTGCTGCAAGCCATAAACGCTGTCTATAGTCACGACGACTGCGTCCAAGCGGTAAACAGACTCAATCACTGGTTCATTCATCAAGTTGGCAAGTATAGGGCCTGGGTCGGCCATGCCTGTGGTTTCAATAATAAGTCGATTAAATTGTGGAATGGCTTGCAGTGCACGCTTAAAAAACAAGTCGCGCATGGTATCAGCCAACTCGTTTTTAAGTGTGCAACATAAACAGCCAGAGCTAAGCAACACGGTGTTGTCAGCAATATGCTCGTTTTCAATATTTTGCGCTAAGTTGCTGTTGGCGAAAATTTGGTCTAAGCCTGCGTCGCCTAGCTCATTAATAATAATTGCGGTGTCGCGCATATCAGGATGATGCAGGAGCTTATTCAGTAAGGTAGTTTTGCCACTGCCTAAAAAGCCAGTGAGTAATGTGACGGGTATGCGTTTATCCATGGCTATATTTTAAATGCAATAAAGCGAATTAGCTAATACAAGGTAAAATGTCACTAATTTAGTTAGAACAACGCATATTAAGCATTTATGAACGTATTTTTTGAAGAAGACGGCAGTTTTAAAATTGCCTCCATCATGACCGAAACGCAAGGCGCTTTGCAAGTGGAATCTGTCAGTGGCAAGCGCACTAAGGTGAAAGCCAGTAATGTATTAATGCGCTTTGAAACGCCATTGGCTGGCTTTATTGAAGCCGCTAACGCTGAAGCTGAAACGCTGGAGTTAGATTTTCTGTGGGAATGCTGTGGTGAAACTGAGTTTGGTTTTGAAGAGTTTTCTACTGATTATTATGGTCGTAAACCGACTTCGATTGAGGCTGCGGCGATTGCAATTAAGCTGCATAGCGCGCCAGTGTATTTTAATCGTAAAGGTAAAGGTCGCTATAAAGCAGCGCCAGCCGAAATACTAAAAGCCGCAATGGCTGCGCTTGAGAAAAAACGCTTGTTAGCCGAAAAAATGGCCGCTTTTGTAGAAGATTTAAAATCACACAAAATGCCAGAAGAGCTAATGCAAAAGCGCGATATGTTGCTTTATGAGCCAGATAAAAATGCTTTTGAATATAAAACATTAGATGCTGCGGCGAATGCCTTGCATTTAAGCCACCTCAAATTAATGCATATCTGTGGCGCGATTCCGTCAGTTCATGATTATCACTTAGGGGCTTTTTTACGTGAATACTTTGCTAAAGGCACAGATTTTACCGCTGAACAAATCGCAGAGATTGCTGCTGATTTAAGTTTTGATTTGCCGATGGCTGATGCAGAAGCTTTTAGTATTGATGACAGCACGACCACAGAAATAGACGATGCATTTTCAATTAAACAGCTAGCCGATGGTATTACTCGTGTTGGGATTCATATCGCCGCGCCAGCTTTAGGTATTGCTGTTGATGGTACTTTGGATAAAGAGGTCATGCAGCGTTTGTCTACCGTGTACATGCCAGGCAACAAAATCACCATGCTGCCAGAAACGGCTATTCGCCCATTTAGTTTAGATGCAGGGCAGATTAAGCCTGTTTTATCTCTGTATTTGCATGTGAATGAAGCGCTGGAAATTACTCAACGCGATAGCAAAGTAGAGTTGATTAAAGTGGCCGATAATTTACGCCACGATACATTAGAGCCATTCTTTAACGAAACTACACTAGAGACTGATAACGGACATCCGTATTGGGCTAAGCTACTGTATTTATTTAACTTGGCGGTTTCTTTAGAAAAGTCTCGTGGTAAATACGACCCGACAAAACCACCACAAGTTGACTATAACTTCTATGTCACAGACGATAAAGTGAGCATCGTTGGTCGCCATCGTGGCTCACCTATGGATAAACTCGTGGCGGAGCTGATGATAGAAGCTAATAATCAATGGGGCGCATTATTGGCATCACATGAAGTGCCAGGGTTGTATCGTGCACAAATGGGTGGCAGAGTGTATATGACCACTAAGGCCGAGCCGCATCAAGGTTTGGGTGTGGCGCAATATGCTTGGAGCACGTCACCTTTGCGCCGTGCAGTGGATTTAATTAATCAACGGCAAATCATCAGTGTAGTGCAAAATAATCCGCCAGTTTATCCACAAAATAGCGATGCACTGACCACGCATATGCGTAACTTTGAGTTAACTTACAAGGCCTATAGCGAGTTTCAAACGCGTATGGAGCGCTATTGGTGTTTGCAGTATTTGATTCAGGAAGGCTTTTTAGAGGACAACAAGCAAGAAATTCACGCAACGGTATGGCGAGAGAACTTAGTGCGTTTAGATAATATGCCTTATATGACTAAAGTTTACGGCTTGCCAGAGCTTAAATCAGGTACGCGTGTGAGCTTGCAAGTACAAGAAGTCGACACGTTGATGTTGGATTTGCGTACTAAATTTGTACAGGTGCTGGAAGAGGCCGCTGCGCCTGTAGATTTTGATGATGCGGATATCGAAGGTTTGGATAATTTAGAGCCAGAGATTGTTGAATTGAATTCCGAAGGTGTAAGTGATGCTGATTCAGCCACTTCTGACGATGCAGTTGAAGTTGAGGCGGCTTAATGTTTCGTGTTGCTAAGCATTTGATGCGCAATTTCACCCATACTAGCGCGGCAGATGAAACGGTTTACGTGAGCGAAACCGATGGTGTGCGCTCAATGCATTTAGGTTCAGTCACCGTGCAAAGCGCCATGCGCCTCCGCGACCCGTTTGCGCTGGAGCTAACCTACACACGTGGCATCATGTGCTTTTTGCTGTTTAAGAATAATGTTAAAGAGATGCTCACCATAGGCTTGGGTGGCGGCTCTGTCGCAAAATATACTTATAAAAACTGCCCTGAAATTACCAGTACTATTGTTGAGATTAATTCAAAAGTGATTCAAATGGCGCGTAATCAATTTTCCGTGCCAGAAAATGATGACCGTTTTGATGTGATTGAGGGTGATGGCTTGCAGTATTTAGCTGAGCATATCAATGCGACGGATATATTATTAATTGATGCGTTTGATAGCAACGGTATTCCGCCAGATTTTTGCAGCCAAGATTTTTTTGATCAATGCTCGGCGACTTTAAAAAGCGATGGCATATTCGTGATTAATCTATGGGGCAGTGATAAGAGTTTTGATGTTTATTTGCAGCGTATAGAGCAAAGTTTTGAGCAAAAAGTGCTGATGATGCGTACTGGTAAACCTGGCAATATTGTCGTCTTTGGCTTTAATAAAGCCCCAAGCAACTTGAGTGTAGCCCATCTGCAAGAGCGTGCAAAAGTGCTTGAGGCAAAACATCAGATAGAGTTTTCTGATTTCATCGATAAACTATGCAATGATAATCAGGTGTATCAAAAAAGACTGATGCTTAGGTGCGACGCGAGCAATATTTAAGTTCCACCTTAGACCCAATAAACAGCAAACAAACCAGCGGTATTTAAACACTTTAATTTAAGAATATTTATTATGATACCCAATCGTTATTTCGCAACTTGCCCACGTGGTTTAGAGCAATTACTTGCAGATGAATTACAAGAAGTGAACGCAAGATCAATCAAGCTAACTGACGGCGGCGTGAGTTTTGATGGCGACTGGGCAGTGTGCTATGCGGCAAACTTACATTCGCGTATTGCTACACGTATTTTGTGGCAAGTAGCGCGTGGTAAGTATTTGAACGAAGAGGACTTGTTTGAAGGTGCATACAAGCTTAATTGGCCACAGTGGTTTGATGTAAAAAATGACTTTATGGTCAAAGTGACTGGTGTGAAATGCCCACTTAAGAGTTTGGAATTTGCAACCTTAAAAATTAAAGATGCGGTGTGTGACAAGTTTAGAATAGCTGTAGGAAGCCGTCCGTACATTGATACCAAAACGCCAGCAGTACGTATTCATGCTTACTTGGCAGCTGACGAATATCAGTTCTATTTGGATACTTCTGGCGCCGCTTTGTATCAACGTGGTAATCGCGGTGCAAGCATTGAAGCGCCTTTGCGTGAGAACTTGGCGGCTGGCATTTTAAAGCTCTCTGGTTGGCAAGTGGGACAGCCTTTGTTAGACCCAATGTGTGGTAGCGGCACGCTTTTACTAGAGGCCGCGATGATAGCGTTAGACATGGCGCCAGGCTACAAAAGAAGTTTCGGTTTTGAAAAACTGAATACTTTTGTGCCAGAAGTTTGGAGTAAGATTAAAAACCAAGCTCTGAGCAAAGTGAAAAAAGTAAGTTTTCAAAAGATTTATGGCTCAGATGTTGATTTACGTGCGGTGCGTATCAGTAAGAAAAATCTGGAAGACGCGGGTTTGCTAGAAGCTGTGCAGTTATCACATGTTGATATGATTGCAGTTGTTCCGCCTGCCGATAATGGTGTCTTAGTGGCAAATCCTCCATATGGCGTGCGGATTGGTGAAGGCGACGATTTGGCGCTGCTTTATCCTAAAATGGGCGAAGTATTAAAACGTAAATTTGCAGGCTGGAATACTTATTTCTTAACCAATGATTTAACTATGCCTAAGCTTATGAGATTAACGCCAAGTAAGCGTACGCCATTATTCAACGGTTCGCTAGAGTGCCGATTGTTTGAAATTAAGATGGTGGCGGGTAGTAACCGTAAATAAGATTAACTTGGCAGCCAATAAAAATGTTTTTTGTAGGAGCGACTTTTAGTCGCGATGGCGATATTGCAATCGCGACTAAAAGTCACTCCTACATTTGGCATCAGATGCTTAATAGGAATTTTTATGACCGACTCACTGGATAGTTTGCGCGGAAAAATTGATCAATTTGTCACCGAGCGTGATTGGGCGCAGTTTCATACACCAAAGAATCTAGCGATGGCGATGATTGTGGAGGCTGCAGAGTTAGTAGAGCAGTTTCAATGGGATACGCCGCAAGAAAGCCAACAGTTAACGCCTGAAAAGCGAGAGGCAGTTAGTCATGAGTTAGCAGATACTTTTGTTTATTTGCTAAGAATTGCTGAAGTGTTGAAGATTGATTTAATTGAAGCTGCGAATGCTAAAATTGAACTGAACGCAAAAAAGTATCCAGTAGAAAAGGCGCGAGGCAGTAACGCTAGATACACGGAATATTTGTAGCGCTTTTAAAGCAACTCTGCCCTACAAACCTTATCAATTAAAGGCTTGCAGGGCAGTTGATTAAATACTTTTTAGTATTTAATGGTTATGAATTACAAGCTAGCTAATGCAGCGTCATAGTTAGGCTCATCAGCAATTTCTGCAACCAATTCACTATGCAAAACATTGTTATTTTCATCCAACACCACAACTGCACGTGTTGTTAAGCCAGCAAGGCTGCTATCTAAAATTTGCACGCCGTAATCTTTCGAAAATTTTGCAGTGTCACGGAATGTAGATAAGTTGACTACGTTTTCAATGCCTTCAGCGCCGCAGAAACGGCTTTGCGCGAACGGCAAATCTGCAGAAATGCACAATACAACTGTGTTGTTCATGCTGCTCGCTTTTTGGTTGAAAGTACGAACTGAAGTTGCGCAAGTTGGTGTGTCAATACTTGGGAATATGTTGAGCACTTTACGTTTACCAGTGAATGCATCAAGTCCAACTAAATTGCGTTTTGCATCAGCAAGTTGGAAATCTGGAGCTGTTTGGCCTTTTTGTGGAAAGTTACCGCCGATTGTAACGGGGCCGCCTTTTAAAGTGACTGTATTTGTCATGATGATTTTCCTCTTTTTATGGGTTTTGAATAGAAATGCTAGACCCACTATCATAAAACAAAAACGCTCAGTTTGCACTGAGCATTTGATAATTTTTACATGCATAATCCCTTGTTTTAATAAGGTCTTTTGCTATTCGTAAGTGGTGAAATTAAGCAAATAAATCTTCACTTAAGTAACCAATGGTCATCGTTTGGTTATGCAGTACGCTATCGCTAGTATCAGGACGCGGCGCAAACTCACCGTAAGAGTAGAAACCAGTAATCGCAGTTTGTGAGCCTAGAATTTGTTTAACCAGTTTGACTTCGTCAACCACTAATTCTGCCATTACGCCTTTACGACCAACACAGCTCACGCAAATAGCTAATCCTGTTTGATTGGTGCTGGTTTGGTTAGTGACTAGATGTGCCGCATCACCTGCACCTTCAACTAGTCTGTCATGAGTAGCTTGGCAGAAGCGCACCGTCTCACCTTCATCTACGTTACCTGCAAAAGTAAGGCTGTTTTTAGCGCTATCGATGGCTAATAGTGTGCGAATTTTCTCAAT
>JAYTRW010000440.1:0-10390 GCA_043745985.1 Methylotenera sp. | reverse complement strand
AGAAAGGTGAGTTTAGATTTAATTATGGATCCCCTAAACAACAACTATTTATATTGAGGGAGTGGGCTGGTATTTAGTGTTTATCTACTACAGCCCCTTAAATATTAGCTAACTCATCTCAAATAATAGGATAACAAAATGGAATCAACCAAAGTAGCATTTATCACTGGCGCTAATCGCGGCATAGGTTTTGAAACAGCCAAAGGTTTAGGCTAACTCGGTATTACCCTAGTACTTGGCGTACGTGACTTAGCAAAAGGCGCGGTAGCAGTGACAGAGTTGCAAGCACTCGGCTACCAAGCGACAGCCATTCATTACGATGCAAGCCAAGCTAAATCAGCCGACGACGCTTTTGAGTATTTGAATAAACACCACGGAAAATTAGATATTTTGGTAAACAACGCAGGCATACTGCAAGAGCCATTGATGGGCAGCAACAGCAGCTCAGTAAGCATGCAAGTATTACAAGAAACTTTTCAAACCAATCTTTTTGCTGTAGTTGACCTTACACAAAAACTATTACCACTCATCAAAAAAGCAGCTGCGGGACGCATTGTAAATCTCTCTAGCATCTTGGCATCACTTACTTTGCATAGTATGCCAAATTCACCAATTGACCCAGCAAAAGCCTTTGCTTACAACGCATCGAAAACTGCATTAAATGCCTACACAGTTCATTTGGCGCATGAGTTGCGTGATACCAATATCAAAGTCAACTCTGCACATCCTGGCTGGGTAAAAACTGAACTCGGCGGCGGCAATGCGCCGATGGAACTAGCCGATGGCGGGAAAACCAGCGTGCTGTTAGCAACGCTCGCAAGCGATGGTGCAAACGGCAGCTTTTCACATTTAGGTGAAAACTTACCTTGGTAAGTTAATTGATGCAGGCTAAAAGTTAGACTTAGCCTGCATCAATTAACAAGATCTTTAACGTGCTCAATCAAAAAATGCCGCCATCCATATAAAAGGACAACGCCAAATTCACGCGCTATACTTGCCTATATTAGGATTAATCACTAATCGAACGGTAGCGCAAATATGGCTGTTTTTAGATGTATTTTATACAGTGTCCTTTTGAATTTAATTCTGATATTGCCTGTGCTAGCCGCTGAAGAATTGAACGATGTACCGCCTGACAGCTCGATTGGCCTTGGTAAATAGGGCTTACGCATTAAAGTGCTAGACCCTGTTAACCAAAAACCTTAGGCAAATAAACCCTATCATTTCGTTGCATATAAAGCAGACGGCACCGCAACCATTATCCTCCATGGTAATACTGACTCTGATGGTTATGGCGCCACGGTATATAGCACACAAAAAATCGCACATTATGCAGCGGTGCCAAAAACGCAAACTGGAAATTTTTCTTACACAACAAAAATACGCTTAATGCAGAACAATGGCGAAGCCAACTTAAGCCGCGCTATTTACATACACTTTTTTCAGAATTGCTCGATATTTACTGGCAGGATGGGCGCTCAAGGCGGTGCGGCAGAAATTGGATCAAACGACCCGCTTTAGATCTGATGAATATACTTGCGACTGAACCTACAATATCAAACGAATTTTTTAATCGTTGGGCTAATCAGACAATGACTTTAAATGGTCAAATTAAACGACTTAATGATCAAGACACAGCACTCATCCTTGCTGAAAAACTCGTACAACTCAAAAAATATAGCGCTGCAGAAAAGGTACTGACGCTTTTAACAGAAGGTTCTGCTCAAGAAAATCCTACTCAAGTGAATGAATCCGATAAGGCTAGGCGATTGGCAATCAGGACACTTATTGCAAACGCAGCAGGTAAAACAAAGTAGAGGCATTTGCGATTGGTTTGATGAAAATTACATGTGCGGCAATTCTGGAGAAGTTTGTTGTGTAATTTCCTGCATATCACTTTCGTCTTTTAAAGCCACGCCAGACACTTTAAGTCGCATAGATTCTTTAGCGAGCCACATGAGC
Source organism: Methylotenera sp. (assembly GCA_043745985.1). Lineage (GTDB taxonomy): Bacteria > Pseudomonadota > Gammaproteobacteria > Burkholderiales > Methylophilaceae > Methylotenera. The sequence goes on along the minus strand of JAYTRW010000440.1, from coordinate 8,428 downwards.
TTTTTAGCGGCAGCTGCATATTGCAAGCCTTCTGGGCGCACGTTAGAAATACAATTTCTATCTGCATCGCTCAAACCGAGCTTAGGCTGATAGGTTAGATAAATACCCAAGCTATCAGGTGAACTCAAACCTGGGCGCTCACCAATCAACATAGCGACCATTTTGGCATTAAGCGCTTGTCCAATTTCATCACCAATCGCCACGCGTGCTTGACTAGCAATGATGACCAGGCCTGTATGCCAATCACTTGGTAAATAATTACGCATTTCTGCCAACAGTGGCACAACATGGCGCGATACAGCAAGCGAAGACAAGCCGTCGCCAATGACGATTAAAAAATCAATCGGCTTAGTTTGACTTACATTTTGAAGACGCATCAAGCTTTGCTCATGCAACCTACGGCCCCAATCAGGGCGCAACAAGTAGCTGGCTCGATCTGGCGCCATACTTTTAGCTTGAATAGTCGTAAACTGTTGCGACTTGAGGTCGGCTTCTAGCGCACTGACATCCAACGCTAAATGCACTGCATCGCGCGCCATGGCATGCGCTAAGCCAAAGTCTAATACTTCGCTAGTAGGCAAACTGCTACCCACTCGACCGAGTGCAATACGTGCACGCGTAAAGCTTTTAAGCTGTTGCCAAGGATCTACATTGATAGCGCCTATATTTGTGATGTTATCTGGTTTAATCGTCATGACTTAGGCAGCATTAAGTAAGTGTTTAGGCATGTTTTGCAACATGTGATGCGCCTGCGCAATCGGCTGCACCTGACCATGCGCATCCATAATATTCATGGCTTTTAACCAACGTTCAAACTCTGGTGCGGCACGCAAACCAAGCACTTTGCGCAGATATAGTGCATCGTGAAATGAAGTCGTTTGATAGTTAAGCATAATGTCATCAGCGCCTGGGATGCCCATGATGAAAGTTAAACCAGCCGTGGCAAGTAGCGTCATTAAGGTATCCATATCATCTTGATCAGCCTCTGCGTGGTTGGTGTAGCAAACATCGCAACCCAAAGGCACACCTAACAGCTTTCCGCAGAAATGATCCTCTAAACCTGCACGTATGATTTGTTTACCATCGTATAAATACTCAGGGCCAATAAAGCCCACCACGGTATTAGTCAGCAAGGGTGATAAGTGTCGTGCAACCGCGTAAGCACGCGCTTCGCAGGTTTGTTGATCTACACCAAAGTTAGCATTGGCTGATAAAGCCGAACCTTGACCTGTTTCAAAGTACATGACGTTGCTCTCGCCAAATTCATTCCTCACCGTTCCGCGATTAAGCGACAGCGCAGCTGATTGTGCTTCCTTCAGTAAGGCAATATCAATACCAAAGCTTTTATTGGCTTTTTCACTGCCTGCAATCGACTGAAACACCAAATCAACTGGCGCGCCACGTTCAATCAATTGAATTTGGTTGGTTACATGGGTAAGAATGCACGACTGCGTAGGAATGTTGTATTGATTGATGACGTCATCAATTAAATAGTACAGCTCCATCAGTGCTGGCAAGCTATCCGTGGCGGGGTTGATACCAATCACAGCATCACCTGCGCCATACAGCAGACCATCCAACATTGAAGCCGCAATGCCGCGTGTATCGTCAGTCGGGTGGTTTGGCTGCAAGCGCACAGAAATATGCCCTGGCAAACCAATGGTGTTTCTAAAAGTGGTAATGACACTGCATTTTTTGGCCACCAAAATCAAATCTTGGTTGCGCATGAGTTTGCTCACTGCCGCCGCCATTTCTGGCGTAATCCCCTTTGCCACCCGCTTTAAAGTGGTGGTATCGGCAATATCAGAGAGTAACCAATTACGAAAGTCGCCAACGGTTAAATGACTAATTTCAGTGAATGCTTGCTTGTCGTGCGTATCGATGATTAAGCGAGTGACTTCATCGGTTTCATAGGGAATCATCAACTCCTCTAAAAACCGCTTCAGTGGCACTTGTGCCAAACACATTCTGGCGGCCATACGTTCTGCATAGGTTTCAGCCGCCACCCCTGCAAGATAATCGCCAGAACGGGCGGGGGTAGCCTTCGCCATGACGGTTTTTAAATCAGCGAACTGATAAGTATGTGCGCCTGCAATATAGCTGTATGTCATGATGTACTTCACCTTTGCCACTGCTTGACTACTGTGTGATGTGTCATTTGATGACATACATTATGCGACTATTTTTTACAAAGCCGCAAGCTGGATTTTGGTGAACACGGACTGCGTGAAAATACTTAATCAAATAATCTTAATCACATTAAGTGGTACTTAATAGCTATTAAAAACTGGTACTTGCATTACGCCATTTTAAATCTATACTAGATAAGTTACACCGTTTTACATTGATACATCTACACCAGCTCTTCTGTTTTATTAATGACTAAAGTTAGTATTTAGCAGCATCGATTAGACTTAATCTTAAACGCTTCAAATTTAAGCTTTTTTACTAAAATCTAGGGGGTAATAAAATGAGTGAGACGATACATGCAGGCTCGGCAGCAGAGCAAGATGCCGCAGAACTAAAAAAAATGGGGTATGAGCAAGAGTTGCACCGACATATGGGTGGATTCTCTAACTTTGCAATTTCCTTTTCAATTATCTGTATTTTGGCAGGCGGCATTTCTGCTTTCCCATTGGCGCTAGGCGGTGCTGGCGGCGCTTCTGTAGGTATAGGTTGGCTGGTAGGTGCTGGGTTTGCAACCATTGTGGCATTAGCCATGGCACAAATCTCATCAAGCTACCCAACGGCTGGCGGCTTGTATCACTGGGGCTCAATTTTAGGTGGTAAAGGCTATGGTTGGTGTACAGCTTGGTTTAACTTACTCGGTCTGATTTTTGTGGTGGCATCCGTTAACTTTGCCGTTTATGACTTCTTCTTTAAAGGGCTGGCAGCGCCGATTTTAGGCATTGATGTTTCAGGCTATGGCTATATGCATCAAACGCTATATATTGCAGCGTTCACTATTCTGCAGGCCGTACTCATCTATCGTTTCCCAAAACTTACCACTAAAGTAACCGATTTATCAGGCTACCTCATTATGGTAATTGCTGCGGTGCTGACTGTCTCATTATTGGCATACAACACCACACCATTAGACTTTTCACGCTTATACACTTTCACAAACTTCACTGGTGCTGAAGGCAGCGTATGGCCAAAATCTGAAGGCATGGTCATGCCATTTTTACTAGGCCTATTGTTGGCGGTTTACACCATCACTGGTTTTGATGCCTCTGCTCACACGGCAGAAGAAACTCGCGACGCGGCTAGAGCCGTACCTAAAGGCATTGTGAGTTCTGTGGTTTATTCAGCAATTTTTGGCTACGTAATGATTTGTACATTTGTATTAGTCATGCCAGATGTTGCGGGCGGTGTGAAACAAGGTTTTGGGTTCTTTGACTCTTTGCTAGGGACTTTGCCACCTGCACTCAAAACTGTTTTAGGTTTAGGTATTTTCGTAGTTAACTTTTTATGCGGATTGGCTTGCTTAACGTCAACCTCTCGCATGATGTTTGCCTTTGCGCGCGACGGCGGTTTACCAGCATCAGAGACATTAAAAAAAGTTCACTCAACCCTAAAAACACCAGTGGCAGCCATTTGGGTTTCAGCCATTCTTTCTGTGTTAGCGACCTTGTATGCAGCAGCGTTCAGCGTCTTGGCCGTTGGTTGCGCCGTGTTTCTTTACATTTCATACATTATGCCAACTGCAGCTGGCATCTTGGCGGAAGGTAAAACATGGACACATAAAGGCCCGTTTAATCTAGGTGGTTTATCTAAACCAATCGCTATTTTAGCAGTATTTGGTGGAGGCTTTTTAGTATTCGTTGGGGTACAGCCACCTAATGAAAAAGTATTGTACGTCACCATTGCCATGCTAGTGGTGATGGGGCTGTTCTGGTACGTGTTTGGTGAAAGCAAACGCTTTAAAGGCCCTCCTTCAGTGAAAGAGTAAAAGCAAATTAAATTTAGATTAACTTAGCTTTAGTTTCACTCTAAAAGCCCACTACGCATTAACCATGCGTAGTGGGCTTTTTTACACCCTTAAATTGAGCCAATAATCAGCACGTTTTCTTTGAATTGATTACCGCAATTATTTGATATTGTTCACTTACTAGCTCAAGCATCAATGAACACTAAAGTTGTGCTCAAGCTTGCCGATGTAATAGTGACAACATGCAAATGATAAAAATAGGAATTCTCTAGATGTAGCTTATATGCGAGGTGTAAAATGATTATTTATCAAGTAGTCGATGAAGAAAACAACTTAGTGAGTGAGCACTCACAACGTGATACAGCAATACACAGTGCGGAAGACTGGACTGTGTGGTATGAAGATCACTACTATCATGTTGAAGAAGTGACTTTTCAAGAGGCGCACGAAAGTTTAGGTTAAAATTGCTTTTGTTAGCGCTGTACCTGCAGACTAAAGGTTAACATCTACACTTAATCTACAGGTAAGAAACTGACTCTACTTTTTGAGTGTGCTAGATTTTGTTGGAATAACAGAACCTGAAGGCACTACAACCTCTTTGCTCTTCTTAGGTTTTTTGGTTTCTTTATTGCTCTTAATTTGACCTTTAGCCATGATATTTCTCCTAACGTTAAACGTGGCTTCATCATAGACTGATACGTAAAATTAGGTAGATTATTTTTTACCAAGTTCAACCGTTAGATCATATAAATATACTCTCTTAGCGCCAATTTAGGCACTCTGATTTAAATCAAAAAATAATAAAAATGTGGCAACGTTAAGCGTATGATTTATACCTAATTCAATCTCTAATCATTAGGAAATCAATATGCTTAACATGTATGAAATCGCTATTCCACCTTTGAAACGCGCTTTAAGCAATCTAGCGACTATTCTAAGGATTGGTGAAGAGCACGCAGATGCTAAAAAAATAGGGCACGCTGTTTTTCTCAATGCACGACTTTTTCCTGATATGTATCCGCTCATTCGCCAAGTACAAATCGCCACAGATATGAGCAAAGGCGCGGCAGCAAGGCTGGCTGGGCTTGAAGTGCCAAAGTACGAAGACAACGAAACCACTTTTGCAGACCTACACGCACGCATCGCCAAAACCATTGCGTTTATGGATACGGTTAAACCTGCGCAACTTGAAGGCAGCGAGTCTCGCGAAGTAACGATTACCGTGCGTAAAGTCGATTTGAAATTTACTGGGCAAGATTACCTGTTGAAATGGGTCAATCCAAACGTGTATTTTCACGTGACTACGGCTTACAACATCTTGCGCCATAACGGTGTAGAACTAGGTAAACCAGACTTTCTTGGCCCAAGAACATAAATATTCTGTTAATTAAAGACTCAAAAAAATCAGGGTGGGCTTACTTCTGCCCACCTCAGTACGTACATTAAGATCTACTCCAGCTCACCGCTAAAGCTGCAATACACGCGACAATCAAGACAATACTAACCCAGCTGGCGATGCGTGCTTTTAGACCAATACGAGCGCTCCCCATCACCTTAGCGTCACTCGCCAATAAGTAAAGTGCCACAACATGCAACGGCAACATGACGGCATTGACTACTTGGCTGGTATAAATCAGTGGAATCAATGGTAGCTTGGGCAACGAAACCACGCTGACCGCGGTCACCGTTAAGCCGACAAAAGCCGCATAAAATAATTGAAAATGTTTTGAATCTAAATCCAGCGAGGCAGGTGCGCCTATACCTTCCGCAATCGAATATGCGGTAGCTAATGGAACAATCGCGGCAGCTAATAAGGATGCGCCTAATAAGCCCGCACCAAATAACACCGTTGCAAAAGAACCAGCAAGCGGCTTTAAGGCAAGTGCAGCATCTTTTGCATCGTTGATATGCACGCCAGCACGATTAAGTGTTGCGGCGCACGCAACGGCAATAGCAAGGCCAATCACACCTGTTAATACTGAGCCGATTAACACGTCGACCCTCTCCCAACGAAGATTAGCCACAGTAATTTTCTTATCCACCGCATAAGATTGAATAAACGCCAATCCCCAAGGGGCAAGCGTCGTGCCCAACGTGGCAGCAATGGCTATCCATCCAATAGAGTTAGTCGGCATATGCGGCACGATTGAGTTTTGCCAAACTTGAGACCAATCTGGCTTAGCGAGAATGCCATCAATAATATAGAGCGTTAAGGTTGAAGATACAATCAGCAGAATACGCTCCACCTTATGAAAAGAACCCAACACCACAATGAGGGAAATCAGCACACCAGCAATCGGCGCACTAATCCACGACGGAATACCAACCAAAGACCCTGCAGCAGAAATACCTGCGTACTCCGCGCATATCGTGCCAAAGTTTGCAAATAACAAACCTATCACTGCGAAGTATCCCCAGCCGCGCCCCCAGCGCTCACGAATAATGCCAACGAAACCTTTACCAGTCGCCGCGCCTATGCGCACCGCCATCATATGAAACTGGATAAGCAAAACAGTTGAAGCAGGAATAATCCAAAGCAATCGATATCCGTGGTCTGCACCAAGGACTGAATAGGTAGTAATGCCAGCAGGGTCGTCGTCTGAAAGTCCCGCAAGCAAGCCTGGGCCAAGCACAGCCAGAAACGCAGAGAATGCGCCCAAACCTGCTGCGCGAAAACGCGCAAACTGCAAGGTAATGCCGCGTTTATGATGCGCTACAGCATGAATGGGCGCACCTAAAAATTCACGGCTGCGATGCAAAAACGGTTTTTTGTGTTTATAGCGTGCGTGCATTTTCACCTTAGACGAACACGGCTGAAAAATATCAACGTGAGTAATAGTACGCTGAAAAACTAGGTAGTGGTGTGCAAGTTAGCACAGCCCCATACAAGCCAGATGCAAAGCTCTAAAACAGCGTTTAAAGGAAAAATATAAAGCAAGATCAGCTAGTTAAGATTGTATAGGTCGATACTAAATGAAACAACCTCTTACAAATAATGACAACCAAAATTAAAAAAATATGAAATAATCCGCTGATTCTGACTTATCAGCCATAATTTTTTTGAATATGAGGTTTATTATGAAACTTAACATAATTGTTCTAGCATTAGCACTTTCTTCACAAACGGCATTTGCTTACCAATGCAATACAGTGATGGGTGGCTGCCCAACTGACACTGGCGTTGTGACTTCAACACATATGCGCTCAGATATGGGTGTTAAAGTTGCTCATCCAGAAAAAGCTGCTGTTGCTCCTTCAAAAACAGGTGGCACGGGTAGTACAGGTACTGCGGCTAAATTACCCGCTAAAAAGTAATAGCGCGAGAGCGTTATTACAAACGCTCAATAAAATTAGCTTAAAGTAATTCCTACAGAAAAGAAAAAAGCCCTACAAGCATTTAGCTTGTAGGGCTTTTTAATTGGCGGAGCGGACGGGACTCGAACCCGCGACCCCCTGCGTGACAGGCAGGTATTCTAACCAACTGAACTACCACTCCAAAAACGCTGCGTTCATTTACTTAACAAAACGCATTTGAATTCGCCTACTCATTTTTTACAAAACGAGAAACGATAGTCACACTTGCAGGATTTTGGTGGGTGCTGACGGGGTCGAACCGCCGACATTCGCCTTGTAAGGGCGACGCTCTACCAACTGAGCTAAGCACCCTGCCTGACTAACGAGGACCGCATATTACATGAAATTTAGAGATTTTTCCAAGCATGATTGAATAAAACTAGAATAATTTGAAATTTCTAGCGAAATTCAGAATTTTAGCTTGCCACCTGGGGTTAAGCTTACAAGCTAAGGTGAGGTGATGCCATTCGCCTTTAATAGATCAAGCGCCTCATTTAAATTTTTTTGCGTATATGAAACCGGCTCCGGACCGTACATCTTCTCGCGTGACCAATCGACCAGCTCGCCAGATGCCCACGAAACCACATAAGCTAACACAAACACTAATAATCCACGCGTCAGGCCTTTGGGCATGCCATGCTCATCTAACAAGCGATGGAGATACCATGCCGCAATCACAAACACGATGGTAGAAATAATAACATTCCACATAGAGGGTATAGTAAACATGGCTGGATTTTACTCAGGTTAAAGATTTAAGTGGTAGTGCATCATACAGGCGAAAATAGAGGCCTTGCAAGCCAATATGTATGCTGATCGTGGGCCCTACCAACGGCTGGTTCAATGCGCTTAAAAACACTTTGCGCCAAGCACATGACGTTATCTTGATTGGCGAGATCGTAATAGAGAAACCATGGAATTCGCGCTAGCCTTTGCCGAAACTGGGCATCTTTGCATGGTAACCTTGCATGCCAATTGTGCCAATCAAGCGCTTGATCGCATCATCAACTTTTTCCCTGAAAAGCACCATGCACAAATGCATATGGATTAATCGTTGAATCTACATGCATTTGTTTCACAGTGCTTAGTCTCAAAAGTAGGCGGCAGGTATATTTGCCCGTCATTTAATCGTGATTAAATGAC
>JAYTRW010000439.1:0-3370 GCA_043745985.1 Methylotenera sp. | reverse complement strand
GGACCTGTGACTTTAGCTATGATTACGTCAAAATTAATGCTGACTACCGATCTTAAACGCGAGGTCTTAAATGAGCGACTTTAGTCAGTTGGTTCAGCCGTTAATCCAGCGTGCAGAAGACTTACTAGCGCGGCTAGAAGTCTTTATTCCACCCGCGCCAAGTGAGCCAGATTGGTCAGCCATTGCATGGCGCTGGCAGCATAATAAAGGGCATGGTTATTTGGAAGTGATTCCTCATCCGCATCTTATTCAGCTGGATGACTTGCATAATATCGACCAGCAAAAAACTGAAATTGTCCGTAACACCGCGCAGTTTGTTCAAGGTTATACCGCGAACAATGTACTGCTGACAGGTGCACGTGGTACAGGTAAATCCTCTATCGTGAAAGCTTTGTTAAGCCAATTCTCGCAAGATGGACTACGTATTATTGAGATGGATAAGCAAGACTTAACAGATTTACCGCAAATTACCGCTTTGCTGCGTAACCGATTAGAGCGATTCATTGTGTTTTGTGATGACTTATCTTTTGAAGTTGGAGATGCTGGCTATAAAGCACTAAAAGTGGTGTTGGATGGCTCTATGGCAGCGCCTTCAGATAATATTTTAGTCTATGCCACGTCCAATCGTCGCCACTTGTTACCTGAGTTTATAGCAGAAAGCTTAGAGACCCAGCATTTAGGCGGTGAGGTTAGGCCAGGGGATTCTGTTGAAGAAAAAACCTCCTTGTCAGACCGATTTGGCATATGGCTGGCTTTTTACTCGTTTGATCAAGATGAATACCTTGTCATAGCTGCGCAGTGGTTGCGCCATTATGGAGTTTCAATATTTGACGAGGCTGCAAGCTCTGCGGCCTTGCAGTGGTCGCATACACGGGGCTCACGTAGTGGCCGAATCGCCTACCAGTTCGCTCGAGATTACGCAGGTAGAAAGCAACTTGCCGCTGAGCATTCCGTTTGAAACATTAAACGCATGAGTACAACAAAACGTAAAGTTACGCATGCTGCGGTCGGTGTTATTCAGCGTGAAGATGGTTGGGTGTTGCTGGCGGAACGACCTGTTGGTAAGCCTTGGGCGGGTTATTGGGAGTTTCCTGGGGGCAAGGTAGAAGAGGGCGAAACGCCACAGCAATCACTAAAACGCGAGTTGCAGGAAGAGCTTGGCATTCAGGTGACCTCAATCTACCCATGGCTAACGCGTAGCTTTGATTATGCCGCAAAATATGATGCGGCAGGGCAATTAGATTCACCCGCCAAAACCGTTAAGCTACATTTTTTTATTGTTACAAAGTGGAATGGCGAGCCACGCGGTTTGGAAAATCAACAGCTAGTTTGGCAGCCTTCCGAAAAAGTTGAAGTTTCACCAATGTTGCCAGCTAATGCGCCTATATTTGCCGCACTGAGTTTGCCTTCAACTTATGCCATTACAAATTTAAGTGAATTAGGCGAAGATTTATTTTTTGAGCGCCTCCAAATTTGCTTGGATAATGGACTGAAAATGCTACAGCTACGCGAGAAGCAGCTTTCAACTCAAGCATTTGAGTCATTTACCGAGCGTGTCATTAAGCTAGCATCCCCATATGGCACTAAAGTGCTTATTAACTCCAGTCATCAATCTGCCCTAGCGACATTGAATGTTGCGGGTATACATTTCAGCGCTACAGATTTAATGCAGTTGCAGACAAAACCAACAGAAATGCTATGCGGCGCCTCTTGCCATAATGATAAAGAGTTAGCGCATGCAGCAGCACTTGGTCTTGATTATGTGATGTTGTCGCCAGTAAAAGCGACACTTAGTCATCCTGATGAAGAGTCCATTGGGTGGGGCAAGTTTGCTGATTTAATCGTGGACTATGCGCTACCAGTTTATGCGCTAGGCGGTATGCAGCCCGCAGATTTGCATGAAGCAAAATCAAATGGCGCGCATGGTATCGCCATGCTTCGCAGTGCTTGGCTTAGTGTGTAGCACTCTCTGGCGGAGCTTGCACCATCACGTTGATAGTTTGTTTGTAATCAGGTGAGTTCTTTTGATGGTTTTTAACGTTGACGTTAGATTTGGCAGTAGATTTAAAGTGAAGTGTAAAACGCACTTGCTTGCCGACAGTCAGTGGTTTTTTTAAATCGAATAACATTAGGTGAAAGCTACCCGGCGCAAGCTTATACGGCGCGCCAGTTTTTAATGCTAAATTTTCAAGCATGCGCATTTTCATCACGCCATTTTCCATGGTCATATTGTGAATCTCTACACTGTCAGTCACGCTACTTTCTATACTTACAAGCGTCATATCTTGCTTGCTCAAGAATGTCATGTAAGCTGCACCTACTTCTTGTCCAGGGTTGGTCGGGCGTACCCATGCGTCACTGATTGATACAATATTTTTTGACTCTACTACTTCTTTAGCATGTAACTGAATGCTAATTAGCGCTAGCATTAGCGATAAAGAGAAGCGACCAAAGTATTTGTAGAAAGTATTTTGCATATCAATTTTATTGCCTATGAAAAGTTAACGTCAGTAAATCCTTGTTCAAGATCTTCTTCTTTAATTTCTACTGGAATCGCGTACTGCTCACTCGCCCAAAGTCCTAAATCTATCATTTTGCAGCGTTCACTACAGAAAGGCCTAAAAGTATTGCTAAGTGAGTATTCAGATAGTTTTTTACAGTTAGGACAAGCAACTAAAAGTTTTTTTGTGGTTTCCATATTGGTGAGCCGTGTTTTTAAGTTGAGGGTAATGCGACACTGTTTCTGCATATCTATTTAGTGACGGCTTTTGCTTAAAAGCTCGCTACATACATTGCAACTCTTGTTAGTCTTTTAAGAAGATTACAAGTTGCACAACGTTAATGTAAAGTTGACATCTTCGTCATATTTCTGAGGCTTTTGGGTAAAGTCTAGAATGTTGAATCGAATATTGATTGCGTATTTATTAGCACTCACTTCAGGAAAACACGTGAGGTTATCTGGAATATCAATTTTTAACATTTGAGCTGGTTTGCTGCCGCCAAGCATTTGTTGGTACGCACCGTTAGCGGCTACTAATTTAGTTGTCGATCCGCTACCACGTAATATACGCATAATAATCACAATGGCATTGTGCATAGGTACCAATTGATTGAGCCAGGTTCTCAAATCTTGCCTACGTCTATCTTCGCCAAGCCCAAGCCAATAATGATACGAAGGAACATCAAACTCGCAAACGCCACCAGGGATGCCAGCTCGTTGCTTGATACTCATTAACCATTCATTAGTGCGTAGCGTTTGTCCTAACTTAGTGTTTTCAGCGCGTAGTGAATCTGTGGCCGTATCAATTTCGTTTAGAATTTCTGCCAGTTTTTGTGGGGCAATCGCAGGGTTACCTTGTAAAGCATCCAT
>JAYTRW010000438.1:0-3378 GCA_043745985.1 Methylotenera sp. | reverse complement strand
TTGCTGGTTTTTGGCTCAATAATCAAGCGAACATCTTTTTTGCCTTCACTTTTCACCGTATCTATCATGCTCAAAGCCGATTGCTTCACTAGCAACTGATCTTGGTCTATGGTTTTTTTGTCTTTTTTCGGCTTAGGATTCGATATTGCAAGGATTTCATCCTGAATTGTTTCCACAGAAACGCCATGCGGCAATTCATGAATGATGATGCGCCATTGTCCACGCGCCATCGGCTCAACTATCCATCTGGCGCGTAGTCTTAATGAGCCACGACCTGTTTCATAGGTAGAAAGAATGTCTGCGGTTTGCGTAATGAGCTGACCACCACCTGGAAAATCTGGGCCGGGCACATGCTGCATAAAATCAGCTGTGGTGCATTCTGGGTTATCCATCACATGCAACACCGCATTGGCGATTTCACGCATATTATGCGGAATCATTTCAGTTGCCATACCGACGGCAATGCCAGAAGCACCATTCAATAACATCATCGGCAAACGGGCTGGTAGCAATACCGGCTCTTGAAAAGCGCCATCATAATTGCTTTGGAAATCTACCGTACCACGGTCGATTTCAGACAATAATAAATCGGCAATAGGCGATAAACGCATTTCAGTGTATCGCATGGCAGCAGCGCCATCGCCATCACGTGAGCCGAAGTTACCTTGCCCATCAATCAATGGATAACGCAAAGTAAAGTCCTGCGCTAAACGCACGGCAGCCTCATACGCAGAACTGTCACCATGCGGATGGTACATACCGAGCACATTACCAACCACGCGAGCTGATTTGACTGGTTTAACACCAGCTACCAAGCCCATTTCTTTCATGGCGAATAGAATGCGGCGTTGCACTGGCTTTTGACCATCTTCTACGGATGGCAGCGCACGACCTTTTACTACGGAAACGGCATAAGCCAAATAGGCTTCTTCTGCATATGCGCCAATCGGCACTGCATTTTCATCATTATTATTTTCTTGCACGCTTGTATTTATCGTCGTATCCATTAAACATCCGCCTCCACATCATTACCGCGACGTTCTATCCATTCTTTTCTGGCGGCAGATTCATTCTTAGCCATCAGCATATCAAACATCTTAAGTGCGCCGGCCACTTCACCTTCAGGCAAACGTACCTGAACCAATCGGCGCGTATCAGGGCATAAAGTCGTTTCCCAAAGTTGGTCTGGATTCATTTCACCAAGACCCTTGAAACGTTGTATACCTAACTTTTCTTCAGCAATGCCTTCGCGTTTGAGTTTTTCTATCGTGGACATTTTTTCAGCATCATCTGATACATAGATTTTACGCAAAGGCTTGTTTTTACCCTGCGCTGGCACATCAATACGGTACAACGGTGGCTGTGAGATATATACATGACCACGTTCTATCAATTTAGGCGCATGTTTTAACAGCATAGTGAGCAGCAACACTTGAATATGCGAGCCATCGACATCCGCATCAGATAGGATGCACAATTTACCGTAACGCAAACCTGAAAAATCAGGGTTATCTTTTAGTGTGTGCGGCTCAATACCTAAAGCAACAAAGATGTCATGTACTTCAGAGTTGCCGAATATACGACCTGCATCAACTTCCCAAGTATTCAGCACCTTACCGCGCAAAGGCAATAAAGATTGGAACTCATTGTTGCGTCCCATCTTCGCGCTACCGCCAGCTGAATCACCTTCTACCAAAAACAACTCGGCCTCCATCGTACCTGCCGCTTCACAATCGGTAAGTTTAGCTGGCATCAAATTAATACCGCTCGATTTACGCTTTTCGATTTTTTGCGTAGATTTATTACGTGCCGCCGCAGAGCGATTCACTAAGTCAGAAATACGCTTCGCATGCTCTACATTTTGGCTCAACCATGTTTCCATGTAAGGCTTCACCGCAGACGCCACCATTTTCATGGTATCCCGATTGGTCAGCTTTTCTTTGGTTTGACCTTGAAACTGCGGATCTAATACTTTTGCCGCCAATACATAGCAAACATTATTCCAAACATCTTCTGAAGAGACTTTAACACCGCGTTGCATCATGCTGTGATGCTCCATAAATGACTTAACCGCTTCAAACACGCCATTACGCATGCCAGCCTCGTGCGTGCCGCCAGACAGTGTAGGAATCAGGTTGACGTAAGATTCACCTCGTCCCCCACCTGAGCCAAATGATAATGCCCAAATAGCACCTTCACCTTTTGAGATGCCATCAGTATTCTCGCTATGGTAAAACTCGCCAGAAATGATAGGAACGGGAATTTCATCATCCTCGTACTCACGCTCACCAATCAACTCATCCAAGTATTGCGGCAAGCCTTCTACATAAGTCCAAGAACGCTCTTCAAAGCCATCAGCACCTTCAATAGAAAGCGTCACACTCACACCGCGCAGTAACACCGCTTTTGATTTGATAAGATGCTCTAACTGCTGAAGTGAAACCTTAGGTGAATCGAAATATTTAGGATCAGGCCAGCACTTTACCGTGGTGCCAGTGTCTTTTTTAAGGCACTTGCCCGTTTCAGTTAACGACGTAACGCAATTGCCATTTTCAAAAGAAAGACTATGCACTTTGCCATCACGCTTCACCGTTACATCTAAACGAGTAGAAAGCGCATTGGTCACAGAAACACCTACCCCATGCAAACCACCTGAAAATCGATACGAACTATTTTCGTCTTCTTTATCAAACTTACCGCCTGCATGCAATTGCACGAATACAAGCTCTACTGCAGGCTGTGTTTCACCTTTAGGAATTTCTACAGGAATACCGCGGCCGTTATCAGACACCTCAACCGCACCATCTTTAAAAATAGTGACTTGAATAGTAGTCGCATGACCTCCTAATGCTTCATCGGCCGCGTTATCGATGACTTCTTGCACAATATGCGTTGGGGAATCTGTGCGGGTATACATCCCTGGTCTTGCGCGAACAGGCTCTAAACCTCTTAACACCTTTACCGAGTCTGCATCGTATTCTTTTTCTGCCATTCAGCTAACCTTTTAAATTGATGTGCCACTTAATCTTTATATCAAGTTTAATGGACTTAACGCTATTTTAATTAACTAATTAACTTTTTGAGCTAGTTACGATTAAAACTCACTTTAACAGAGATTTGCGATATAACTGCAACAAGGATTGTGGTGATGATTAGTCTCCACAATTTCTGTGGATAACATTGTGAGGTGCGTGGGGATATAAGTGCTAAGTCACTGCTATGCTTAGGAATCCTAAAATCGGAACAATTTTAAGCAGCAAGGCAATAAACCGAAAAAATGATAATTTAAAACACTCGAATGAATAAAACAGAAACTGAGCAATTACAGGGTCTTGCTGTCATTGAATTTGGCACAAATTGTTGTGCTCACTGCCAAGC
>JAYTRW010000437.1:0-3380 GCA_043745985.1 Methylotenera sp. | reverse complement strand
CGCAGGTAACACCATTCAAAGTTTTTTCACACGTTACGTAATAACTGGTTGTGATGCTGGGACTTACAGGCATTGCTACCAATGAATTATCGGAGGCTTTGTACCACTTCAAGGTGTATGTGCCAGTCGTTCCCGAACAACCCGTGGCGGTGAGTGATGTACTACCACCCGTGGCTATGTAATAATCATACGTTTGCGGAATAGGGGTGGGAGAAGCCATACTGGTAACAACACTTGCTGAATTTGTGCAACCAAAACCATTGGTAACGGTGGCGGTATATGTCCCCAAAGCCGTAGTGGTTATGCTTGGGGCGGTGATATTACCAGGTGTCCAAAGGGCATTTACTACGTTTGATGGAATGGTTGAAGGAATTTGCCGTGTCGGACCGTTCACGAATGTGCCCGTATTGTTGTTCCCAGAAGCATCGGTAATGGTTGTACCCGTGGTTTCGTCAAATTTATAATAAGCAACTATTCCGTAAGTATTGGCAGGCACGGAGTTCATATTTGCTAAAATTTGGCTCGGTGTTCTGGCATAATTCCATAGCCTCAACTCATCCATTGTTCCGTTGAAATGATTACAAGCACAAGCTGTAGGTTGCTGTCTGCCAATATTCATCGGTTGGGTATCTTGCATTGCCGAAGGAACAGAAGCCGTTCCCGAAGCTACGCCATTGATATAAAAAGTAAGCGTTCCAGCTTGGAGGGTAATGGCTACGTGCGTCCACGTATTTTCAGGAACACTTCCAGTCGAATAAACCCATGCACTCGTACCTCGGTAATAAAAACCCATTTTATTGGCATTACCATTAGCCCCCAATTGCCACAAAAAATCATAATTGCCTTTATCAATAATGGTTGAATTTATACCCGAATAATTCACCCAAGCCTCCATCGTAAAATTCGTTCCTAAATTGATACTCGCACTGTGAGGGACGGTAACGTACTGACTATTGGCTTTCACAAAAGTCAGAGCATTATTATTGGTCAAGTAAGATTTTAAACTAACCGAAGTTACCATCGGATTACAAAACTCTAAGGGACCACCCGCCGAGATAATCGGGGGCGATGGAATTGAATTGACCTTCACAGTATTTGCTGGGAATCTTGTGTAATTATAAATTCCATTATTACAGGAAACAAAATAATTGCTATTCACGTTGGGCGATTGCACAAAAGGGCTACCCGTGCCAATGGCAGCAATATCCGTTGGTGAATTATACCAAGTCGTAACGATACCAGACGGGCAAGTGGCAGTTAATGAAACATTAGCACTTGTACCTTGACAAAGATTGGTTAGAGTCGTAGAAATACCCGTTGGCAAGGCATAATTTCCCCAGTTGCAAGTAGCAAAAATATCCGAGGCTATATTTTGGTCATTAAATGAGTAAAGTTGTATATTAAGGTCTTGCGAAGATAAAGCGGCGGTATTTCCTTGAGTTACAGTCGCAAAAAAAGTGCCTGGATAACAAGAATTTGCACCGACTGGGAAAGCACCAAACTCTGTATTTCCAGTAGTTCCCGATATGGCAATATTAGCTCCATTGCCATTTGAGAGTGGATTAAATCTCATGTTATAAGTCCGTGCTTCATTAGAATTATTACAAAGATTTATCCCAAAAATAGAGGGCTGACCAACCGCCACATTCGGAACGGTATAACTCCTACTCGTGGGTGCGGCAGTGAATCTTAATTCTGGTTGGTCTCTTTGATAACCGCCTTCGTAGGGCCAGCTTGATTTTGTACCTGCACCTGCCAAAAAGATGGGTGTGCCATAGTCGGGGTCTCTCACAATTTTTACTTTAAAAAGGTCGCCCGCATCATCATCATAAAGTCTGTATGAAATGGTTGTACTTGTATTAGTAGCATTGGCAACATTCTGACCGAAACTCTTGCGGGTTTTAAACTCATAACCCCCTTCAACACCCGAACCACCCACATTGACTACTACCTTTACACCCGCACTTGCCTCAATGAAATGCGTTACTTCATACGAATTTGTTGTAGTGGTAGAAACCGTTTTTGATTCATTAAGCTCTACTCTTCCCGCCAAGTCGAAAGTAGGAGTAAGCACCACATTATTTGGGTTATTTACATTAATGCTATCTTTATCAAGTACTTGTCGCCAAAGTTTTATTTGATTTAGAGCGGAGTTTCTGAGTTCAAGTGAATTTACTGTATTATTTACAATGGCTTGCTTTACGCCAATATCATCAATAATTTGTTGTTTTGTCCAGTAAAAAGGCGTGCTGGATATGGGGGCAAATATCAGTGAAGTATCTCGTTTGACAATGGGCGAACTGCCAGGGATAATCTTGACGGTTGGGAAAAAACCATACGCCAAATCGGTAGCATATCCCAAGAAAATAGACCCATTATTTGCCCCACCCGAATTAGCCGTTGTGGAAATCGAACTCAGACTGGAAACGCAATTCTGTTTTTCTGTGGTTTTGATGGCAGCACTGCCCCCACCTACAGAAGCTGATGCGGTTACCGAAAACTCAAAATTAGTCGTAACGAAAAGCCCTGCCGAACCTGCAATACCCAATTTTATATCCAGAAAACCTGAATTTGAAACATCATCTGAAGCCGTTTCTGAAAAAGTTCTACACGCTTCTTGATTAGTGGCAAAAGTAACCGTGCTGTTGTCCCCAGGAGGATTGTGCAGAATCATGTACGGTATGGCTGGTTCTTTGGTATAGCCTTTTATCTGCACGGGATTTGCTGCCGAAATATCATTGAAAGCTCCTTCAACCACAAAAGGAAGCACAATAATATTTTCGGCATAGTTGGTGGAATTGGCAGGTCCAATCGTTCGCCTAAATCCAAAAACTAACCATGCTCTGGTTCTACCCACTGGAAAAGTATAAGTACCCGTAAAAGTATATTTTCTTCTATTGTTAGGGTTATCAGTTACTACACTCGTTTGAGGTATGGTGATATATTGGTCATACGCATAATTTTGTTCATTTTTACCAAGCCCACTCTGCAACATCGTTATGGTTGATTCACTACTACCGAAGAAAGCATTTGCTAAATCAAACTCTAAGGTGATGGTAAAGGGTTTTCCTGCCGAGGCTTTAAAGAGTTGAGCCGTAGGTACAATATTAAAAGCATTAGAAATCCCGCCGTATCCAGCAGGGGCTAAAATATCACCCGTACTATTGATGGCATCACCTCTGACTACATTTCCCCCACCCACACTGCCGCCCGTATTGGTTACTTTGAGTGTTTCATTGTAGGTCGCTGTATTAAGTGCTGAAAAATTATTAGAAGATAACCACTGAGCTTGGGCAAAAATTATGGCGGAATTGAGCAAGAGGCAAATCATTGCCACGATACTGAAAAGGAATTTTGTAAATTGTGCTTTCATTTTATTA
>JAYTRW010000436.1:0-10523 GCA_043745985.1 Methylotenera sp. | reverse complement strand
CACTATCTGCACGTATTTGGAATACACTGCCCACTTCTTTTCTAGCGGGTGTCACGTAGGCAAAACCTATGCATCGATCTAAATATTTGCTGTAACTTATACTGGTAACACGGCCTAAAATATCGCGTCCATCCACTACCAAGTTGCAATCCATAGGCATTTCGCCTTTGTAGTTTTCAGCTAAGACAAATGGCACCAGCTGTTTTCTTAATGCGCGTTTAGCTAAAATAGTTAAGCTTCTTTGTCCAATGAAATAAGGCTTACTCATTTTGATTGCCCAGTCAGCGCCAATTTCAAATGGGTTAGTTAAGCCATCGGTATCAACCCCAGGCATTGGGTGACCCATTTCAAGGCGTAACAAGCGTTGTGTGTCGCTACCAAATGGACGTATAGCGTGTTTCTTACCTGCTTCAATCAAAGCATTCCAAAGATGTGGTATTTGGCCCATTGGTGCATGTAACTCATAGCCGTTGTCTGCCACAAACGCCACTCTAATCATGCGTGTTTTTACGCCAGCGACTTGGCTTTCGCGCACACTGATCATCGGGAATGACTCGTATGAAAGATCTAAGTCAGTCAATGTTGATAGAATTTCTCGAGCCGCTGGCCCAGCAATATTGATAGCACCAAATGCGCCAGTCACATTAACCAAGCCAAGATTAAGTTGCCACATTTGCTGTGAGCGCTGCATTTCACGGTAAACAGCCGCTGCATTGGAAGTGCCAATAGAAAGGTAGAACAAATCATCCGCAAGGCGGCTTGCAATACCATCGTCAATCACTACACCTGTCTCATCAAGCAACATCACATAGCGGCATGAACCTACTTTTTGATCGGTATAGGCGCCAGTGGAAAAGCGCTCTAAGAACAAAGCTGCATCTGGACCATGAATCTCAATCTTACCGAATGAGCTACCATCAATGATGCCAGCTGTTTTGCGAACTGCGAGAGCTTCTGTTTGAATTGCATCTTCTTTAGATTGACCAGCGGCAGGATAATAAGCCGCACGTTTCCATGCGCCAATATCGGTAAATACTGCGCCATTTGCCTGATGCCAATCATGCAAGGAGGTCAAACGATGTGAATGGAAACCGCGTCCACCCAGATGGCCAATAGGCGTTGGGTGGAAGAAGGGTCTTGATGTCGTTGTGCCAATTTTCTCAACGGGTAAGCCACGGATTTTAGCTAAGATTCGAATTGCATTCATATTGGAATGCTTACCTTGGCTAGGGCCCATGCCCACCGTAGTAAAACGCTTCATCAACTCAATGTTGTCAAAGCCCTCTTTAGCCGCATTCACGAAATCTTTTATTTGAATATCTTCATCAAAGTCGACAAAGTTCTTGCCTTTAGGATGAGGCACCATTGGGTAAGCGTGACTGGGAGAAATACCCACATGCCTCTCAGCATCATTTTGTGGAGCTTGCAGACCTAAATGGCGAATTGCATCATTGGCTGCACGTACACCGTCACGCAAACGTTGCTCAAGCTCAAAAATACCGTTCACTTTACCTGCTGCAAACATGCCGTTGGGTAAACGACTTGGTACAAATTGCTCTACACCATAATCAAACTGCATGCCTGTACCAGCTTGATACAGCAAAGCACCTGCTGGCGCCCAGCCTGCGCTCATCGCGATACCATCACACTCAAGCGTGAATTTGTTATCTATTAAAGCAATATTTTGTTTTTCGTCATATGCGCAGATGACTGCGCCGCGAACACCAGATTTATCTGAAGAGGCAATCGCTTCATAAACACAATGACCGGTGTAGACTTTGACGCCACGTTTTGCAATGAGAGCACCATATTCAATACTTCCTGTTGGGCGCATGTCTATTAAAGCTGCAATCTTGGTATCAGTTTGCAATAAATCTAATGCAACACGATAACCATAATCATTGGCTGTCACAACGATGCCGTTATTAAATGGCTTTACTGCATAGCGGTATAACAAACGCTGCGCTGCTGAGCCTAGCATCACCCCTGGTAAATCGTTGTATCTGAATACTGGTGGTTGCTCAAAAGCACCACTTGCAACAATGACAGATTTAGCACGTACTTTATTGATACCCGCTTCACCTACAATAGGGATGAGGTGATCTGGATAGTAGCCAGCTGCATAAGAGCCAGTCATCACTTTAATGTTTGGTAGGCTTGCTACTTTACTCATCAAACTATCCAACTGTGTCACTACGCTTGAATCACCAGCACGGTTATAGCCTAAGCTGCCGCCGAGTTGACGGTTTTCATCCACAATCGTTACTTCAAGGCCGGCTTCGGCTGCAGTACAAGCTGCGGTCAAACCAGTTGGGCCTGCGCCAATCACCAATACATCACAATGTGAATGTGTTTTACGTTTTAAGATGCGAGGGTAGTCAAAATTAACAATACCTAAACCAGCAGCCTTGCGGATGACACTTTCCCAAAATGGAAACAAACAACGTGGTGTATGAAAAGCTTTATAGTAAAAACCAACTGGTAATAGCGGTGAAATCGAATCAATATAGCTATTTTTGTCTTTTTTAACACCGCCACTGGTATTCACAGCAGTTAATACCATGCCATCTTTCACTTCAACCACATCGGCACGAATATTAGTATCCATGCCATCAGTCATTAAAACGTTCACATCATGATTGGCTAAACTCAACACACCACGTGCACGATGATATTTAAAACTACGACCTAATACTTTTTGACCAGCAGCCCATAATGCACTACTGATAGTATCGCCCTCAAATGCTGAAAATTCATCGCCTTCAAAAGTGAAGTTGATTTTTTTAGTTCGGTTAACCCATTCTCCGACTTGCTTGGGTGTACGAAAAATCATTTACCTTCCTCCTGCGTTGTATTATTTTGGCCGATAAGATAGGTGCGAGTGACCTTATCTGTCAGCGTATTACGCTCTGCAATAAACCATGTACCGCTTGGTGAGTGATACCACCACTCTTTTTTGTCTCCAGGTGCGCCGCTGCGGTTGTGCACAAAAGCAGCCCATTGGGCATCAGTACAAGTATCTTGATCTGGCGCTTGGCGATACTCGCCACCGAAAACAAACTCGCTTAGCGGTCTTGTTCCATTCATTGGGCAGGTGAGTAATTTCATTTCATATTCCTCTGGTTATCTAATTTGCATGAATAAGCTACTAATGGCCTACTGACGCAGCACCTTTTTCCCCAGTCAGTTCGTAATCTTCAAAACGTGACAAGCGGAATGAGTGAATTAAATCTGGAGCACTATCATTTGCAATGGTTTGTGCCATGGTTTTGCCACTAATAGGCGTAGCTTTGAAACCCCAAGTACCCCAACCAGCATCTAAATAAAAACCTTCAATAGGTGTTTTACCCATAATCGGCGCAAAGTCTGGCGTCATATCAGCCATACCAGCCCATTGGCGCACGACTTTTACATTGGATAAAAATGGAAACATATCCAACATATGAGAAGTAAGACCTTCTACGAAATCTAAAGTAGAGCGCGTTGAATGCACTTCGTAAGGATCCAGCGATGAACCCATCACCAATTCACCGCGAGAAGATTGGCTGACATACACATGCAAGCTACCTGAAACCAAGATGGTGTTTAACCAAGGTTTCATAGGCTCCGTGACGCAAGCTTGTAATGGATGGATAACAATCGGCGTTTCAAGATCAACCATTTCAGTGATACGTGGCGTAAAGCCAGCCACTGCAGATAGCACTTGTTTAGTCTCAATATAGCCTTTATTAGTCTTAACGCCACAGACTTTGCAATTTTTAACATCAATACCAAGTACTTCCGTATTTTGGTAAATTTCAGCACCTAAACGGTCTGCACCGCGGGCATAGCCCCAAGCTACACCATCATGACGAGCCACTGAACCAGGCGCATGAAACAAAGCACCTAAGATTGGTGCTTGACCACTACAGCTTAAATCTAACTGCGGGCAAGCTTTGGCAATTTCATCAAGGCCAACCACACGGCTTTCTACGCCCACATGCTTGTTCACTTCAGCACGCCATCTCATGGTACGCATCGCTGACTCAGTATGTGCAAGCGTGAAGTGACCGCGTGTAGAATAGAAAAGATTTAAATCTAACTCTTCAGAAAGACCTTCGTAGATCTTGACGCTGGCATCGTAAAAATTAATGCCTTCTGGTGTTAGATAATTTGAGCGAACAATAGTGGTATTGCGACCTGTATTACCACCGCCAATGTAGCCCTTTTCAAGCACACATACATTAGTAATACCATGATCTTTAGCCAAGTAATAGGCAGCCGCCAAACCATGTCCACCACCGCCAATAATCACTACGTCATAGGATTTTTTTGGGGTCTCGTGTGACTTAAAAAAGCGCGGTGCTGGATGCTCTTTTGATAGTGCGAATTTAAGTAATCTTAAGGGCATTTCTTAACTCCATGAAACCTAATTATTAAACTTTAAAGATACTAACGACTTCGTAGCCACCCATTAAGTTTCATTAACTTTTTTAATCTATATGAAACTTTGTTGACGTATTAAGCCATATCCTAATATAGCATGTCAATACATAAATGAAACTTTTTTAATCATAATGAAACTTATGATAAAGTCATAGTATGATTACTATATATATTAGTTACTTAGGTAGACTGGGAACTTAGTAGTACTACTAAAGTGGTAGATTGGTAAGTGTATAAAGGGGTTGTTAGCGATGGATAAAACATATAATTTTTACAGTGGGAACGCTCCCCTGCTTATCTCTATGCCACACGTTGGAACTGGCATACCTAAAGATCTTAGATGCAGGCTTACATCTGAAGCGTTACTGCTACCAGACGTCGATTGGCATTTACCAATCCTATATGACATGGCGAAAGACTTTGATGTTTCTGTTATATCAGCAGAATATGCGCGCTACGTGATAGATCTAAACCGATCGCCCGAGAGTACTTCGCTCTATCCAGGACAGGACGTGACGGGCTTATGCCCAGTGGACACGTTTGCTAAAAATGCAATTTATCAAGATGGGAAACAGCCATGTGACAATGAGATAAAAGAGCGCATTGGAAAGTATTGGCAACCTTATCACCAAAAATTAGCAGATGAGCTTCAAAGAATACTGGCAATTCATGGCGTGGCAATATTATGGGATGCACATTCGATTGCATCTCATGTACCTAGATTCTTTACGGGACAATTGCCCGACCTAAATTTTGGTACTGCAGATTCAAGCTCTTGCAACATTTCATTGCAAAATGCCCTAGCAGCAACCATGCATGAATCAATTCATGCTGAAAATTATAGCCATGTATTCAATGGCCGTTTTAAGGGTGGCTACATCACTAGGCATTATGGAGTGCCTAATATGAACATACATGCATTACAGTTAGAAATGAGTCAGTGTATTTATATGGAAGAAAATCCTCCATATAAATACGATTCAGAAATAGCGATGAAAGTTAAGCCCTTATTAACCGACTTACTTAAGACTTGCCTCAATTGGGCTAAAACCCAAAAATAAATTAGGTCGCATAAATGGCTTAAAGCTTACCGTCTAAACCCATTTGATAGTACTTATGTGTAATCTTGTCTTGATTATCAAGCAACCAGTCAATATCAGGTTTATTATTCATGGCTTTATGAATAGCCATCGCCGTAGCCTTGCGGTGAATATCAAACAAAATCTTATGATCTAATTTATCGTCTTTTGTCACCATCGGATTCAACCAAACCGAAACAATAATTCCCAAATCATTTGCACGCTCTTTAGGAATATCACCTGCGCGAACGGCATCAAGCACACCATTAGCGATTGCAGCCTGTACAGTACCCATCAAAATATTGGTATATTTAGTTTCTTTAACCGTCACCTTACTCACCATCAGTGTCACTGGTCTTACTTGAATATCGGTATTCAATAAAGCAAAAACACGCGTGTGTCCAGCAACCTGATCACCAGTCAAAGTGGCAATTGCAGTTCCAACTGGCCCATCTAATTCGCCAATAATAACTTCTGGTTCTGCCGCCGTACCTGGGGGGCCACCTGCGACTAAAGCCTCACCAGTTCTCATTACAATACGTTCACTCACAATACTCTCCTAATAATTTAAGTCACTTGCTAACAAGCATTCAATGCATACATTAAAGAAACATCCCTAAATACAATTTTTTTAATTTTACATTAACTATTATTACCTTAGTGAAACTTCTATGAATTTTTGTTATAATTTCTGCAACTTTAGTGAATAAAAAGAATTTATTTACAAGTTATGCAAAGTCTCTTGTAATATTCGGATTGTTAATAGCTTCGGACACTCATAATGGCTACAAAAAAAGAAACTGAAGATGTAAAAGTAGATGAGCGCAATAAATCGCTCGGGCGGCATTTAGGCACGACCATACGCCAACTTAGGTTAGAGCATAATCTAACTATTGCAGATGTATCCGAACGTGCAGGAATCAGCCGCGGCATGCTAAGTAAGATTGAAAATAGCCTTGCAGCCACCAGCTTAGAAACTTTAGAACAGTTAGCCAATGCATTGGGCGTTACCCTCTCCAAACTCTTTCAAAACTACAACCTACCGCGTGGTGCTGCCCAGCTTGTTAAAAAAGGTGAGGGCATGGAAGTCGTTAGGAGAGGCACGCGAGTGGGTCACACCTATCAATTACTGGCTTATGACCAAGGTCCACACAAGACCTTTGAACCATTCTTAATCTCCCTTGAAGACTCCTGCGAAGAGTTTCCTGCCTTTGAACACCCTGGCACTGAGTTTATTCATATGCTTGAAGGTACGCTCGAGTATAGAGTCGGTAAAGATACCTTTGTATTAAACAAAGGCGATTCTCTTACTTTTCAGGGCGAAATTCCACATCGACCTGAAAACTTGATTGAAACCCCGATTAAGTTTCTAGCCATTATTCATTACGATGCACCAGATAAAGAAAATTTTGAAGAATATTAACTATCAAGTAGCCATTGAGTCTGATATTGATGACTTGGTGAGTTTGTTATCAGATTTATTTATGATCGAAAAAGACTTTAGTCCAGATTTTTCTAAACAAAGAAAAGGGCTTGAGTTAATCGTTAAAAATCACAATACCGCAACCGTACAAGTGGTGAAGAATACTGCTGGCAAAGTGATTGGAATGGTAACCGCTCAGTTAGTGATCTCCACTTCACAAGGCACAGCTTCGGCATGGATTGAAGACATGGTCATTCACTCATCATACCGCGGACATGGAATAGGTAAAAAACTGCTTCAGCGAACACTAGATTGGGCCAAAGAAAACGGCGCCACACGCGCGCAACTTTTGGTAGATATTGAGAATAAAGAAGCTTTAGGTTATTACGAACACTTACAGTGGGAGCCCACACAATTACAGGCACGTAGAGTTTTTCTATAAACCATAGAGAAAACAGCATCTGCAATACGTTTGATAGCATTGCAGACGTATATTTTTTACAAAAAACTATAATGACTAAACACTATAGTGGTACGCGTTGACCGCAGAAGAAGCCAATTGCATGGTCTGGCGTTTCAAACTTAATATTACTTCCAGAGGGGAAATAAAGCACATCACCAACGGTTGCAGTCACTTGTTGACCAGTATCATCAGAAATAATAAATGTACCTTCTACAACAATTTTCATTTCTTCGTAATCATAGCTATAGTTCAGAGCATTACCTTTCTCTAAACGAAAGAAACCTGCACAAATTCGTTTATCTGCATCTGCAGATATAAATGTGTCGCCAAGCCAAGCAGGAACGCCAGCTACATTCATTGATGGCTGAGAATCTTTAATAGCTTGTTTTTTATATTGAAACGGTTTTGAACTCACAATACTTCTCCTTAGGGTTGATTAACTGTGTTGTATTTAATCTCAACCCATCTAATCTCACAATTACACCTAAGGGGTACTCACTAAGAAGGATAAAAGAACAGCTAAATAACTTTCTGATGTCGGGTATTTAAATCAAAGAATAACCCCTTTATAAACTTCATTTCGTGACGAAAAATCATCAAGTTTATGGCATACTCACACCATGACAGACAAGCATTTACCCAATAGCCATAGCGATCATAGTGTCGTTAATCATAGCTTGGAATTGGCAAACAGCCATTACGAGAACTTCCCTGTCGCCTCTGTGTTTTTACCGCAATATTTACGTGAGCCTATAGGATTAATCTATAGCTTTGCGCGCCAAGCAGATGACTTTGCTGATGAAGGTGAATTAAGCGTCGAGCAGCGTTTAGATTTGCTTAACGGATTTCGTCATGAGTTAGAGTTGCTACAGGCATATATCAAGCCAAAATCTAGCTTTTTCAGTGAGTTAGGCGCAATGATTAAGGCGAAAAAATTGCCTTATGAACCATTTTATGACTTGCTGGATGCTTTTAGCCAAGATGTGACTAAAACGCGCTATGCTGATTATGACGAAGTGCTAGACTATTGCTCGCGTTCAGCGAACCCGATAGGCAGATTATTATTACACCTTTATGGGCAATCTAATACTAGCAACATCCAACTCTCCGACAACATTTGCACGGCACTGCAAATCATCAATTTCTTACAAGATATTGCAATTGATTTTAAGAAAAATGACGGCAAACAGCGCATTTATTTATGCCAAGATGAAATGGCAGCATTTAATATTACTGAGTCACAAATTCAAGATTTTATAGATGGTAAGCAAGAAATTGATGAAAATTGGCAACAATTTATTCTATTCAACCTACATAGAGTAAACGCCCTACTTTACTCAGGAAAACCGCTTGGACGCATTTTAACTGGCCGCATTGGCTTTGAGATGCGCATGATTATTGCAGGGGGCGAGCACATCATTGCCAAGATAAATAAAGTGAATGGTGATATATTCAACTTTAGGCCAACCCTCAATTATGGTGATTGGCTAATCGTATTTTTTAAAGCGTTGATGAAAGTATAAAAAAGATAATGACGCCACAGCAATATTGTGAAGAAAAGACCGCAAAAAGCGGCTCAAGCTTCTATTACAGCTTTATGTTTTTGCCTAAAGATAGGCGCGAGGCAATTACTGCACTTTACGCATTCTGCCGTGAAGTAGACGACATTGCAGACGAATGCACCGACTTTAATATCGCGCAGACTAAACTTAACTGGTGGCGTACCGAAATTGAAAGTCTGTATGAAGGAAAACCCCTGCATCCAGTTTCTAAAGCTTTAGTAAATCCTATCAAAACTTACCAGCTTGATGCAGAACATTTTATTGAGATTATCGATGGCATGGAGATGGATTTAAAATTCAATCGCTATGAGGATTTCAAGCAATTACAGCTCTACTGTTATCGCGTTGCCAGTGTCGTTGGTCTACTCACAGCCCAAATATTGGGCTTTAGTAATCGCAAAACGCTTAAATATGCACATGATTTAGGCATGGCATTTCAATTAACGAACATCATTCGCGACGTAGGTGAAGATGCGCGCCGTAACCGTATATACATACCATTAGATGAATTAGCCCAATTCAACGTCACCGAAGACGACATTTTGCATAGTCGTGAGTCAGATGCTGTTAAGAATCTATTAGATTATCAAATCGAACGCGCCGAGACTTATTACGATCGTGCGCTACGTGAACTGCCTCCAGAAGACCGTAGATATCAGCGTGTAGGGTTGATGATGGCAGCCATTTACCGTACTTTATTGCGTGAAATTAAAGTTGATGGTGCGCAAAAAGTATTAAATTCGCGTACTTCGCTAGGTGCATTACGCAAGCTCTTGCTAGCCTTTAACGTTTGGATAAAAACTTAAATGAATGTATCAAACACGCATGTGGCAGTCATTGGCGGCGGATGTGCAGGCTTAAGCGCGGCAGCAGCTTTAATTGAAAAAGGCTTTCAAGTCACATTATTTGAGTCCAGCTCTCAGCTTGGAGGTCGCGCTCGCACGGTATTGGTAGAAACTAATAGCCTGATGCATCTACTAGATAATGGCCAACACATCTTATTAGGCGCGTATCGCGAGACTTTAAAACTATTGCGTAAAGTTGGTGTAGATGAAGAAAAGGCATTCATGCGTGTGCCGCTGCAAATCAATATGCATGCGGCGCCAGTTAAGTCTATTTTTTCGCTAAAGTCCGCCAACTACCTACCAAGTCCATTCAACATGCTTGTCGGGCTAATCGCCTGTAAAGGGCTAAGTATTTCAGAACTTATTGCGGCAATTAAGTTTATGATGCATTTGAGGCGTACCCGCTACCAAATTACTGGTGACATAGCATTAGAAGACTACCTCATCGAACAAAATCAGCCCATAAAACTCATAGAAATGTTGTGGGAACCTTTATGCTTAGCCGCGCTTAACACGCCAATCGCCATTGCTAGTACGCAAATTTTCTTGAATGTATTAAAAGACAGCTTTTCAAACGACTCGTTAACCACACGAAAAAAGAATAGTGATTTTTTATTACCTCGCGCTGATTTATCAAAAATCATTGCAAATCCAATCGCAAACTACCTACAAATTAATGGCGCAAAAATAAAACTAAATAGACGTATTCGCCAACTTGAACTTGAA
>JAYTRW010000435.1:0-10605 GCA_043745985.1 Methylotenera sp. | reverse complement strand
CACCGACGACGGCAGCTACGCACGCCCTTGTTTCGCTGGGGCGAACGCTTCGCTAACAAGGTCTTATCCGCACTAGGGTGCGGCTATCGTAGCTTGGGCTGTCACTCTGGACGAGTGTCAATTTTGAGCAACCTGTCGGCCACTCAAAACAGACGCAGCTATTTTATGCTGGGGCAGAAAATAGCTTCACTCCCCTTGGGGTGAGTAGCCTGCTATCAAATGAAAAAGTTATATCATTCCAATCTTACAAACCCTTAAATTTCTGTTCAAATTTTGCTATCTCAGTAAGAATAACCTCAAAAGATGGCGGTTCTGTGCGAAACATTTCAGCTTGCATCGCAATATAATCTTGTCGCCACTCAGCTTCATGTATTGGCATAAGTCTTAATGAGTCTGCTTTCAACGTTGTGTAATCGACCCAAGTTTGTTCGAAAAAAATCTGCCTGTGTGCGGCCACTTGCTCAAACAACTCAATATTGGCTGCTGCATTATCTCCAACGCCTTGTTCAATTAATCGATAAACATCGTAATAATGCCGTGCCATACGAGCCTTACGTGGTTTATCAGCAGGCCTAAAAGTCTCTTCATGCAATAGCATTGCTTTTTCCCAAAATGTACGTTCTGGTGCTAATGCTTGTACATTGAAACTTGGGCTCGAAAAAATCTGTGGGAACTGTTCCGCTACTATAGCACTAATATTTCTTGATTCTGCTGGCCAAGGGTCTGAGCGGGCGCCCATTTCAATTTTCACAATAGGCTTGGAGTAACGCCCATCAAGAATAGGAAAATGTGTTGGGTAATATAACAACAGGGTTTGTTGATCAGGGTCTTCTACATCCATGACAATTGACCACTGCCGTTTATTCAATGCTGTATTTTGAAGTACATCATCAACACGAACTAGTAATGCAGGCAGTATTGTTGTTTGCACTTGATGACTACACGCAGCTTTAAGTGCCTTTAGGCGCTTATGTTGCTGCTTGTTACTGGGGGCTTGGTCTGGACTATTGACGCCTCCAAAACCAAGAGCGTCACGGTCTATGGTTAAATCAATGTCCTCAGAAAAACGATCTATCAATCCCCATGCCTTAGATAATGAGGTGCCACCTTTAAATGTAAGATGCGGCGCTAACTCTGGCATAGAAAATAATTGTTGAAGTGTCCAGCAGACCCAGAAGTCCTTTTCTACACTGGTTGATGCCATGCCCATGGCAGCGCCAGTTTGCTCAAAAGCTTGGCGTTGGTCATCAGCTGATAAATTTAGAAAATTTTTCATAGCTTAATTTGGTGTGGTTGCAATATCACGCATAGTTTTTGCTATCCACGATGGAGCTAAATTTGCATCACTCATTAGAATCATTTTATCTTCTAAACTTAAACGTTTTTTTAACTGCGAGATTATTACTGCATCAGTATTTTTTTGCTTTAAATAACGCAAAGCCTGAATGACCAATCCGCTAACTCTTCCTGCCGTAGCCATATTGCGCGGCGTTGTATGCTTGAGCAGAATATGCTGTGCACCAATTTTAACTGAACGGGACGCGCCATCTGTCAGAAAAGCCAACTTGAGAGGCACTTGTTCTGAAAGTCCGAGTAAGTTGGCAGCATAAGCACCTGTTGGTTGTAAACGCTGGCTAGTCTTGCTTTCTAGCGCACGAGCAATATCATCAGCATTAGGTAACATCGCGCCTAACAATGGGTGAGTGCGAGGCCTGTCGTAAAGGCCTCGTGCAATACGCCTTAACTCGCCAGACTTTGTCATTCTGGATAGCACTTTATCAATAGCTGCGCGGCTACCCAAGTCCAGAAAACTCGATGGACTTAGCACTTTTCCTGGCTCAGCGGCTGCGATCCGTGCTCGAATAGCAGCATCAATGCTATTTTTTGATGAGCTAATTGTTTGATGTGTATATGTGGCGGCATTCATGTCAGAAAAAATAGCATGTTTTTCTGACAAAAGGCAAGTAAATTTTGAAAAAACAGCTATTTGATGCCACTGCGCAAGCTTCGTTTTTATACAAGTAACTAAAGATACAGTTGAGAATGCTATGCGCAGTGAGATTGCATTCTTACTAGCTTTGAGCAGAGATTGCTAAAATACAACATCAAAATAGTCACAACTCTTTACTCCGAGTCAGCATCATCCGCCCAAATCATAGTTAAGGCATACCCATTATCTTGATAGAGTGTTTGCTCATAGATGCAGTCAGGCATATTACGTTTTTCAGTAGAAAGCCACTCATAAGTGAGTAAAAAACTGGCAAAAAGAATATATCGTTTGGGATATGTGTTGTGGTGTAGGAAATTTAGAAGTTAAACATAGTAATCACCGAAACATTTACATGTCCACGCTAGATCAATCAGATGTAGATGTAATGATTGCTACAAAAACATGTGCAGCTGCACATCGCTTTCAATATGATTATTTAAATGATGATATTACCGATGATGGCAAAATAGATTACAGCTTAACCAACAAAATACCAGCAGGCTTACGTCAAGCCATTGCTGAGGGTAAGAAGATTTTGGTGTTAATCAACCCGCCCTATGCTGAATCAGGTACAGATGTAAGCAGTAGTGACAAGGCTGGGGTTGCAAAAACAAAATATTCAGCTGTGGCTATGAATCAATATGGAAAAGCAAGTAATGAGTTATTTACACAATTTGTCGCGAGAATTGCTCAAGAGATACCTGCAGCAACGCTCGCAATGTTTAGCAAACTGAAATATATAAATGCTCCTAATTTTGAAAAATTTAGACAGGTTTGGAATGCCAAATACTTAGGTGGGTTTGTAGTTCATAGCAAATCTTTTGAAGGCCTAAGTGGGAATTTCCCAATTGGATTTTTGGTTTGGGCAACGAATCAAAGTAGTAACAAAAAGTCACAGATTACAGAAATTGTTACAGAGGTTTTTGACAAAAGCTCAAAACCTATAGGTGAGAAAAGCTTTTACAACTTACCAAATGAGCAACTTTTAAATGTTTGGTTAGCCCGCCCAAAAGCGAATAAAAATATTGTGGTGCCCTTAAAAAACTGTGTCGTACCAGCAGGAAATTCTAAATCAAGTGTGACTACATGGTCCGATGGCGCTTTGGCATACATGCGGAGCTCAGCTAACGATATTCAACATGCAAATCAACATACTATACTGCTGTCCTCTGCATACAGTGATGGGCATGGTTTTTACGTCACACCTCAAAATATTTGGCAATCTGCTGTTATTTTTTCTGTACGCCGCCTAATTAAGCCCACATGGCTAAATGACCGCGACCAATTTTTACAACCCACAGAATCTCTCACTGACGAATTCAATACTGATTGCTTAATATGGATGCTTTTTAATGGCAGCAACTTAACTGCGAGCGCCAATGATTTAGAGTGGAACAATCAAACCTGGTCAATAGTGAACCACTTTATCCCTTTCACTGAAGATGAAGTTGGTGCCAAAGGCCGCTTTGAGTCCGACTTTATGGTTCAGTACCTAGCTGATAAGAAATTATCAAATGAGGCAACATCAGTCATGAATGCTGGCCGTGAGCTGTGGAAAGCTTATTTCAGTGAGTCTGATGTTCATACAGTACGAGAAGTGTTTAAACTAAACAGGTCTGACGTTGGTTGGTATCAAATACGCAACGCACTCAAAGCACGTAATGATAGTGGTGATTACATCCCAGTATCCTTTAAAGCATTTGAAGATGCATACAAAGAGCTTGGTGATAAGCTGCGACCACAAGTTTACGAGTACGGCTTTTTAAAATGAGGAGCTTGCTTTTAGTATTACTTCTCTTTGTTTCTTCAGTACAAGAAGAATCTCTAACAGGTCACGTTGTTGGTGTAGCTGATGGCGACACTATCACAGTGTTAGACAATACCAATACTCAACTCAACACAAAATCAGGCTTGCTGGCATTGATGCACCTGAAAAGAAACAAGCATTTGGCCAAGTTTCTAAAAAATCATTATCTGTGTGTATAACTGCCTAAAGTCACCACTGATTACTATTCAAAAAAGCCACCCATTATTAGATTAAAAGGAATTTTAAAGCAATTGTACGTATTATTGTACTTATGTGTAAATAGGTACTATAATACGTACAATGTTAATTAAAGAGGAATTTAAACTATGAATACACTAAGTTATTCTGATTTTCGCACTAATTTATCCACACAAATGGACAAAGTAAATCAAGATCATAAGCCTTTACTTGTCACACGCCAAAACGCCAAACCAGTTGTTGTGATGAGTTTAGATGATTTTCAGTCATATGAAGCAACCGCATATTTGATGGCAAGTCCTAAAAATGCAGAGCGTTTGAACCAAGCTATATCAGAGATTTCACAAGGTAAAGCAAAGCAACATGAGATTATTGAATAATGATTTTAATGTGGGCGGAACACGCTTGGGATGATTATTTATATTGGCAAGAAGTGGATAAAAAAAAGGTTAAGCGTATTAATGAGTTGATTAAAGATATTAAACGTAGCCCGTTTGAAGGTATAGGCGACCCCGAACCTTTAAAGCATAATTGGTCTGGCTATTGGTCTAGGCGAATAGATAAAGAGCATAGGCTTGTATATAAAGTAGATGATTCAGGACTTTCGTTAGCACAGTGTCGTTTTCACTATTAATAATTGGTTTTTTATATAGCGATAAGTGGCTACTTTCAAGCGGTATTGGGTGGCTTTTTTGAATAATAATCAGTGGTGACTTTAGGCAGTAATACGCAATCTGACCTGGTATATGACAAGCAAGTCAATGTTGATTGGCATAAAAAAGATCGTTATGGCCGTATAGTTGGCAAAGTATTGATAAACGGTGTTGATGCTAATTTTGAGCAAGTTAAGCGTGGCTTGGCTTGGTTTTATAAGAAGTATCAAAATGAGCAGCCGTTACAAGATAGGCTTGATTATTTGCATGCACAGGAGGATGCAGAAAAAAGTCGTGCTGGTCTCTGGTTAGATAATGAGCCTATTGCGCCTTGGGATTTTAGGAAATTTAAAAGAGTTAGTAAATAGCTAATATTTTGATTATCAGCACTATTTTCAAATCACTTGGCTTATCAATTGTGAAATGTTTGCTTCTATCTAATTACCACCCTTGGGATGATTCCTAGCCTTGTTTGTACCTCACTATATATTTGATTAATGCCAGGCATAGTAAAAGTAATTGCAACACCAAAAGATATTGGGTCATCAATTACTGCTCCTTGATCTGGTTCTCGTTGAATGCTAATAGGTATAAAGTGATCGTTAGTTAAAGTTGGGGCATTTAATCCTTCCCATCTCCTTGAAATTACAGTACCTCTTCTAGATTGACTTTGGTCAGGTTGTGTTTTGACAGAGTTTATACGCAATGAATTTAATTCTTCGGGCTCGATAAGTTTTAAGCGAACAGCTCTATAACTTTGTCTTCCTGGTAATACAGGTGTTAGCCAAGCCAAAGTGGCTGACATTGAATGAGGTCGTGCTTGGCCATTTACACAGGCAGGTATAGGAACTTGAATAGTGACCGACTGATCTCTTAATAGTACCCCACTTGCCCAAAAAGTAGCTCGATCTTCAGCGCAAGAAACTGCAACGTCAGGATCGACAAGTCCGTAACCTAGAAATCGTCTAATATTATCTTTCTGTTGCATATGAAGTCTGTTGTCAGATGGTCCCAAAACCTGTTTAATCAATTCAGATGCTGAAAGTGGCCAAGCTGCTGTATGAACAAGCAGTGCCTTAATTAAAGTCACGCGTTGAGAGTGACTTAGTAAGTTATAAGTATTTGCATATGCTAATTCCAGCGCATCATTGATTTGATGACAAGTCCTAGATGCTAAAGCTGCTGCGGCACTTGTTCCGCTTGTGAAACCTTCATTATTCACCCTTCCATTACGTGGTGGTGATGCTACCTTCAGTCCATGTGCGCGTGATGGGATACTGGGTCTGACACTTAGAGTGTTACCACTAGCAACAAAATTTACGTGTTCTTTTGCACCTGGCATTAAGATGTCTGGTTTTACACTTTTAGCGAAACCTGGTCCAAGGGCACTAGAAGGATTTGTAACTATAATATTTGGAAAAGGATCAACATTTATCGTTAATAATCTATTAGCCGCAGTCACAGCATCTAGATTTGCCGCACCAACTGTTATACCGTTGATAGATTCTGATGGGGATAAAAGACGACGATCTGCAATTAGTTGCCCAGTGGCAAAT
Source organism: Methylotenera sp. (assembly GCA_043745985.1). GTDB lineage: Bacteria > Pseudomonadota > Gammaproteobacteria > Burkholderiales > Methylophilaceae > Methylotenera. The sequence goes on along the minus strand of JAYTRW010000435.1, from coordinate 4,401 downwards.
ATAGTTGCAATAGCTCGCTGTTCAGCTGATGCAGCTTCATATTGGGTGAAATTTGTAAAATTAGGTATTAAAAAAGGGACAGCATGATTGCCTGCACTTATTATAAAAAGTAATCCGTATTTATAAGATAAGTAGTCTATTAACCGAGCCCAAGCAGACATTTTTCCATGGAATGGATTTCGTAAGTTACCAAGTGAAATATTTACAATCATAACTTCAGGCGCAGAGGGATTTTGACCATCGCGCATTGAAAATACAGCTTGGTAAATCATGTCGATAATTAAACTGTCTCTCGGAAATTGATCACTTGAGCCAAGCACTGGTATAAAGTGGATTTTTCGATCTAGACTTTGACTGTTATTATTTCTATCGCCATGGAGAATTAGAGAAGCCATAGCTGTGCCATGATTACGATCAACAACTTGGGTCGAGGGTTCTAAATCAAACAAATCCTCAACTATCAACCCACCTGCTAAATGTGGATGTTGAGAAACTGGCACTCCATCTAGTAAAGCAAGAATTGGAGAGCGCTCATTTGTAAAAATTTGCGGAATATCTTCAGTTTCTTCAGTATTAATTTCAACATCAATTGAAGTCGCTAAACTTTGAGGTCGAATATACATAACTGAATCGTGGCCTGCTAAGCTATTTTGCGATAACTCAACAATACTTCGAACTGCTTGAACTGGCAATTCAACTAGAACAGCATGATATCCAATATCTGCAATTCTGCAGTGGGTGATAATACTGCCACCATTAGCTACAATTGAGGAATTTAGCGTTGCCTCCATCTCAATAGCTTGATTATCTGATGATCTAAATATGAGTTCAAGTTCTAGCCGCATAATGCCATCTTCGGCAATTGAAGCTATCTCTTCAGCAATAATATTTCGCTCGGTTGTTTCTACACGATCTTGAGGGCTATGGTCGTATATCTCTCAAAGTAGCAAATACATCGCGCCATGGAGCAAAACCTTTTCCAAGTGACTGACCATCACTCCATCTTGTCCAAAGAGATGCAATATTGCTAAGGGCTAGAGCATCAGGAACTAGTAAATAAACTGCTGGAGAAGAATCCTGATCGTCTCCTTCTAGTTCTTCAACATCGATTAGCTCAAGCCCAGGAATTTTTATAACAGCATTAATAAAGTTTTGAATTGACCCACGAACTTCAAATACCAGTAATCTTTCAGGAGCAAGAGCATTTGGATCACTTCGTAGCTCAAGTCCACTTTGATCACGCTCTAGAATTGAAGTCAGTCGTTGAAACTTTGGTCCGAAAGCAATTTTTTGATGATCGGTGCTAAACTTTATTGGTCTCGGTGATCGATCTGGATTTCCTAGAGGTCTTTGTTGAGGTGCGCTTGGCACCAGTTGAAGTAGCGGTTTGGTTGAGTCGATCGCCATTTATTACCTCTGGTTTTACGCGAAATGCCCATAAATCAAGCTCATCTTTAATAACTGAATCTATTTTTGTTGCACCAAGCCCTAAAATATGACGGCGGCGAACATTTTGACAAAAGTCACGCGCTTCCGCGTATGAGGTAGCATTTAGACGATTAGTTAATGTAGAAATAGACATTTTGGGGAATTCTGGCCAAGATGTCATGATTTTATCTAGAAAGGCTACCAATTCATTTTTTTGTGGGGCTGGAAATGCTATTTTTAACTGAAACCGCCTCCAAACTGCACGATCTAAAAGTTCTGCATGATTAGTTGCTGCTATTGTAAGTACATAGCTAGGAAGTTGATCAATTTGCATGAGCAAAAATGAAACTACTCGCTTAATTTCACCTGTTTCATGTGTGTCGCCACGTTCTTTTCCTATTGAATCAAATTCGTCGAAGAACAAAACACAAGGTTGTGTTTTTACAAAATCAAAAAGCTTACGAAGACGAGCATTTGTTTCGCCTAAGAAGCTGCCAATAAGGGTATCATAACGGACTACGAATAAAGGTAATGATAGCGCTTCAGCTATAGCTTCTGCATAGGATGTTTTGCCATTACCTGGCGGCCCAGATAAAAGCACCTTATGACGAGGTTCGTACCCATGAGCTCTCAAAACATCTGCTCTTAAATGCTCTTCAATTAACCGTTTACCTTCGATTTGGGCTGGAAGAGTCAATACTAGGTCTTCAAGACGTACTTCTGGTTTGAGCTCGAGTATTGTATCTCGACCGCCACTTTGATTAGGTTGGACGTTTGTTAATGTAGGCGGAGTGATTGAAACTGCTTGAATTGCACGCTGTAGGCGGTCTGCCAAAACGTGATGACTTTTAGCGCGTTCATCCGCCATTAGCGCATCTACTGTTGACCGAAACATTGTCCTGTCGCCAACAGCTCCAGCTCCAGCTCGTATTAATGAAACTATAAGATCGCTTTTTGCCATAATACACCGTAGTTAAAAGTCGCTTTTCCGAATTATTAACTTATACAACTTAAATCTATAAATATAACCTTTGTTATATTCCCATACCCTAGTCATTATTACTAGAAAATTAGTAAACTTTGAGGAATATTTAATAAATCGACAGTTTAATTTGATTAAGCAGAAAGTATACTAAGCAGATAAATATCACGGAAATACGAATGTCTTAAATTTTATGTGCAGCAACTTCCAGCCAATTAGAACCGAGAACAACTTATGGGTTAAATCACATTTTAATTGTGATTTACCTGACTCACCTTGGCGTGAAGAAACATATCCAACTTACCCTGCTCCATTCATTTATTTAGATAACGGCAAGCCTAAATGTGAACTTGCTCAATTTGGGCTCGTACCACATTGGGCTGAAGATAAGAAGAAATATGGTTTACGCACTTACAACGCTCGAAGTGAAACCGTTCATGAAAAGCCAAGCTATCGTAAAGCTTGGAGTGAAAAGAGCTATGGATTAGTGATAATGGAGAGCTTCTTTGAACCTAGCTGGGAGACTGGCAAAGCTGTACGCTGGCGTATTAAAAGAGCTGACGCCCAGCCTGTTGCAGTTGCATCAATATGGGAGCGCTTTATTAATAAAGAGACTGGTGAAATCATTTTCTCTTTTTCAATGTTGACTATAAACGCTACAGGCCACCCAATAATGAAACATTTTCATCGGCCAGAAGATGAAAAGCGTTCTGTTGTTGTTCTCCATGAAAATGAATATTTATCATGGTTAAATGCAGACTCTAACCAAGCAAGGTCAATGATGAATCTTTCACCTGATGGTTTTCTAGCTAGCGAAGCCGCACCTCGTGAGCGCCAGTAGCAAAATAATGAATAATAATTAATGTTTAGACATTTCCTTGAAGTGGTCTGAGTATCCCGTTGCATCGAAAACTAATCTTAAACCATCTTTAAATACAGTGTAATCAAACTCTTTCATGTCAATAATGTTTTGACCGAGTGAATGTGACTCTCGGTTAATATAACGACTGAACGCTTGGAATTTAACCTCCTGCAGCTGAGGCATTAGAAAAACGTTGTTCAAATCTTTTCGTCTTACAAAGTTAAAAAAATACTCAACAATATTTCTCATACACTTTGCTATCAGTGCTGGTGGTTGATCAGGGTCATTAATCACTGACCAATATGCCTGATAATCATTTTGAATTTCCTCGTACTTCATTTCCTGAATCTTGCTTCCACTGCCTGACTTCGACAATCTAAAAAGCTTTTGATTTTCTTTTCTTCTCTCATGATTTGGATCAGTTAATTCATAAAAAAAGTACAAACTATGCGTTAAAACAAATACCTGACTGAAGCGGTCAGACTTGAAAAAAACAGTACGAATAAGTTGGCCAACATTAAATATGAAAACATGCGACATACTTGAAATGGGGTCATCTATCACAGCAATACGTTTAGCATTAGTATCCTCAGCGCTGGATTTTCCTTTACAAAGTTCACAAAAATACAGAAAGCTAATCATCATCTTTTCGCCTTCACTTAATGTATTAAAGGCATCGTCTGGCTTATCAGCTCGAACAATCCTATAAAGGTTATCTAAGTATTTAATAATTTTAAAATCATCAATCCCCAGCTCAAGTAGACCAAGGTTTATAGCATTTATTGCATCATCAACATTTACTGTATCCTTTTGCGCGGCTATAACATTTGCAGCTTGAACTCCTATATTTTTATTAATTTCTGTTATTTCCCCTTCTAAAATAGTTAGTTTTGAATTGGTTTTGTCTAAATCTTGTTTAAAACGAAATAATGTTTGTTCATATTTCCAACGCATTAGCTGCCAAAATTCACTTTTAAGTGATGTTAACGTGTTAATCGGCGTGCAATACTTTCCAGATTAGAGGTGGAAACGGCGTGCAATACTTTCCAGATTAGAGGTGGAAACGGCGTCCAATAGTTTCCACCTCAGTATGTCACCATCCAGTGTTTTAGCTGGAGGTATCTGGAGT
>JAYTRW010000434.1:0-3437 GCA_043745985.1 Methylotenera sp. | reverse complement strand
GTGGCTGGATTTTCCCACATTTGTTTATTCATGGCAGGCGCGACTAGTAGTGGGCAATCTCTTGCCAAACATAGCGTGGAAAGTAAGTCATCCGCACGGCCATGCACTAGTTTTGCCAAAAAATCCGCACTGGCTGGGGCGACTAAAATCGCATCTGCCTCACGACTTAATTCTATGTGTGGCATGCCGTTGCTAATACTGCTACCCCACATATCAATAAACACTGGTTTGCCAGACAACGCCTGCATTGTCACTGGTGTAATAAATTGGCAGGCAGCAGCGGTCATGACGACTTGTACGTCGTAATTAGCTTTCACTAGCAAGCGCACGAGTTCCGCCGCCTTGTATGCCGCGATGCCGCCAGTAATGCCGAGTACAAGCTTTGTTGAAACTATTCGTTTATTTATCTGCGTTGTCATGGTAGATTTTGCTTATGCTAAAAACAATAAAATTGCTGAAAATTTCAAATATAGCTTCAAGTTTAACATGGGTGCTTGTGCTGTGTGTAAGTATGCTACTTGGCATAGGATCTGCAGAAGCGCGGCGTATGAATCCTGCGCTGATGAATTCAATGGAGAGCAATCAGCCAAAATCTGAGCAAGCGCCTGTTGCGGGTATTATGTGTAAAGATTGCACCAATACAAAACTGCCCACTGAAGCGCCTTCTGGTCGAGTGTGGCAAGCTGAAGTGCGAGATATAGCCACTTGGAAGCAGCTAAGTAAACCGCTGCGAGATGCTGAGTTTAGTAAATTTGTGATAGACCTGAAAACCAACAAGATTTACTTTGTTGATAGCAATGTGTTTATGCTGCACGCGGTTTTGTGGTGGATTATTTGCAAAAAATACCGCGTACGGTAGCCAATATGAAAGCTTATAACCATAATTACAGTACGAAAAAACCACAGTTTATTTTAGGATATTTGACACACTATGCTAAATTAGACCCTCCAAAATTTGATACGAATGCGACTCCCCGTGATTTATGGACTTTCTCATTTTTGGAAGGCGATACTATTCAAGCACAGGATATTCAGCTGGCTTATAAACGTTTGCAGCAAACGTTTACCGTTGCGCCTTTGGTATTCAGACCAGACTCATCTGAGCAAGAGCGCGTCGCCAGCCAGTTAAAAGTATTTCACATTCAAACTATTAATAACAACCAAATTTATCAGTCGCTACCCTATCAGGCATTTAACACAGGCTGTGCGCTTGGCAGCTCGGTGATTGTGCCGCCAGCTACACAAATTGAAAACTTAACATTTGGTGAGGATGACATTGTATTGTTACAAAGTAGTTATCCTGATATTTCACCAGTAGCAGGTGTGATTACCACGCAGTTTTCTACACCGTTATCCCATGTGAATTTGCGTGCAAGTGCGTGGGGAATTCCTAACGCGACTATTAAAGATGCCGTCAATAAGTTTCAGCATTTTGATGGGAAACAGGTGTTTTATGAGGTGACTGAAGCTGGTTATCACATGGGACTGGCAACGGAAGGTGAGGTTACACAACATAAGAATGACAAGTTAGCTAAAGCTACAGTTGTCATGTCCGCAGCAGATTTAACGACGACAGCACTGTTACCGCTGAGTAAAATCAGTGCAGAAGATGCTAACAAATACGGTGCTAAAACCAGTAACTTAGGGGGAATGGTGCGAGCCAACACCAGTTTGAATATCCCTAAAAAATTATTCAAGAGAACGAAAGTCATTGGGTATGTGGAGGAAAATTAGAATCGTTATTTTATTATTGATTTTAGCGACCGTTGTTCAAAAGACTTGGTTAGATAAAGCCGATTTAGCTTGGAAAGATAATTTCTATGTTGCGCTCTATCCAGTCAATGTAGATAACAGCACAAAAGTGAGTGATTACTTACGCACGCTAACGCGTGAGGATTTTGAGCCTGTGGCAGAATACTTTGCAAGTGAAGCGGAGCCGTATCATTTGGGTTTGCGTCGGCCAATAGAAGTGCAATTAGGGGCGCAGGTGACAGATATTCCACCAGCACCGCCAAAAGTTGGAAGTGTTTTAGGCACGATTGTTTGGAGTTTAAAATTTAGATACTTCGCATGGCGCCATAGCCCTAAGGTCAATGTTAAACCTGCGATTCGGCTGTATTTGCTGTATTACGACCCTGTTACTCACCCAAGTTTAAGTCACTCAACCGCGCTTAATAAAGGCAGAATCGGTCGCGTAAACTTGTTTGGTGACAGGGCTTACTCCAAGCAGAACTTGGTGATTTTGTCGCATGAGTTACTGCACACGCTGAATGCTACTGACAAGTACGATATAGCGACTTCTATGCCTGTCTACCCAGATGGCTTTGTAGAGCCAGACAAGTCACCACGTTATCCGCAAGACTTGGCTGAATTGATGGGCGGTCGCACGCCTATTAGTGAAAATAAAGCTGAAATTCCTAAAAGTTTAAAGCAGACATTAATTGGTGCAAAAACCGCTCGTGAGATTGGTTGGCTGAAATGATGAAGGAGTAAGTATGGCAATTACCGACTGGCCTGTAAGTGAGCGCCCACGTGAAAAGCTCTTAGAGCTTGGCGTAGAAGCGCTTTCAGATGCTGAATTGCTCGCCATTTTTTTACGTGTGGGGGTAACGGGTAAAAGCGCAGTAGATTTAGCACGCGATTTGCTCACGCAGTTTGGCAGCTTAAACGGAATTTTTGCCGCACAACTGAGTGAGTTGACCCAAGTGCATGGCATAGGCAGCAGTAAATATGTGCAGTTGCAGGCCATTTTTGAAATGAGCCGCCGCGCCCTAAACGAGCAAATGCAAGTGAAAGATATACTTACCTCGCCCAAGCAAGTGCGCGATTATCTTTGTTTGAAGTTAGGAAATCTGACACGCGAAGTATTTTTTGTCTTGTTTTTAGATGCGCAAAATAGAGTGGTTACGACTGAAGAAATGTTCAGCGGCACACTCACGCAAACCAGCGTATACCCGCGAGAAGTCGTTAAACGCGCGTTGCACCATAATGCCGCCAGTGTGATTTTTGCACATAATCATCCCTCTGGCATTGCTCAGCAAAGCCAAGCCGATGAGTTAATCACCAAGCAATTAAAAGAAGCCTTAGCGTTAGTGGATGTACGGGTGCTTGATCATTTTATAGTGGCAGGCAACACTACACTTTCATTTGTTGAGCGAGGGTTGTTGTAAACTAAGCTGATGGAACACATTTTGATTAATAACTCACTTTGGCTGAACTTGGGCGTGTCTTTAGGTATAGGGCTGTTAGTGGGTGCCGAGCGAGAGCGCAGCAAAGGCGATGATCCTGATAGGTCATTAGCTGGCATACGTACTTTTACAATTGCCTCTTTATTAGGTGCGGTAAGCGCAACTATCAATTTTTGGTTATTAGTCTTCGCAGTCATTAGTGTGACTGTTTTTGCTGCCATTTCTTATGCGTTCAGAGTGAATAAGCAT
>JAYTRW010000433.1:0-10713 GCA_043745985.1 Methylotenera sp. | reverse complement strand
CCCCTGAGTTAAAGCCAAACAGAGCAATTGCAGTTGCTACAGCTAATTCAAAGAAATTAGATGCACCGATAAGGGCAGATGGTGCAGCTACACAATGTGCCACCTTAAACTTCTTATTTAACCAGTAAGCCAACATCGAGTTGAAATAGACTTGAATCAAGATAGGTATTGCCAGCAAAACGATAATCAATGGCTGATTAATAATTTGCTGACCTTGAAATGCAAACAGCAATACAAGAGTGATTAGTAATGCACTGAGGGATAGTGGCTGCAGGGCTTTAAGTGTTGAGTTAAGCGTCTGTTCATTACCTTTAATAAGTCAGACTTTTCTTAAGACTTGGCTGACGATGACAGGCACAACAATGAATAACAGGACTGAGATAATCAGTGTATCCCAAGGGACGACGATGCTGGATAAGCCCAATAGCATTGCAACAATCGGTGCAAAGGCAAATAACATAATCGCATCGTTAATGGCTACTTGAGACAGTGTGAATTTAGCATCACCATTGCACAAGTTACTCCATACGAACACCATTGCGGTACACGGTGCAGCAGCAAGTAATATTAATCCTGCGATATAGCTGTCGATTTGGTTAACTGGCAATAAATCAGCAAACAAATGGCGAGTAAATATCCATGCAAGTAACGCCATAGAAAAAGGCTTAACCAGCCAGTTAATGAATAGCGTTACACCAATACCTTTAACGTGCTTAAAGACTTCACCCATCGCTGTAAAATCAATCTTAAGCAGCATCGGTTGATCATTAGCCAGATGAGTATTGCGACTGGTAGGTTAACTTCTGCTACCTTAATGGCAGCAAGCGCTTGGAATAAACTGGGAGCTAGCTTACCTAGTGATATACCTACTACGATACAACCTAGTACCCACTAGGTTAGATTCCGCTCGAAGCTACTAATTTTAGGGGGCTGGTTAGCAGCAGCTAGATTTGATATCATTCTCGGTCTTTACCTTGCGCCTAGTGAATTGAACAGATTGTGTAGGAACACAACAAGCAGCCTCGACTTCAATACTTCCAACTGCATTATTGTTAAAGGTTGGTGAGCTCTCAAGAGTGCGATAGGTTTCCCACGCAATACCTGACGGGTCTTGTACCCAATGCTTATCTGATTTTGCATAACAACAGGTTGTGCCTTCTTGTGACAGCATATCCATGTCTGCTGTTTCTAATCGGCTCTTAATCTCAGCTAACTCGTCATTGTTTTCAACTTGGATACCAATATGGTCTAACCCTGCTTTTGCACCACGTTGACTGATTGCAAAGTTAACCAATGGGTCATTTAGCATCCATTTGGCGTAGTCAGTTTTCTCTACTGTTGGTGATGCGCCGAATAGCGTGTTGTAAAAGCTAATGCTTTTGGTTAAGTCATCGACTGAGACATGTAAGTGTATACGTTTCATTATTGAGTATCCTTTTGTGAGGTTTCGCAGCTTGTGTCAGGGCAACATGCCTGCTCACCTGCACAACAGTTTTCTGTTAAGTAAGCCAATAGATTACTCATTGACTGATAGTTAGCGGAGTAATAAATGAATCGACTTTCTTGGCGTGAATTCACTAACCCAGAGTGGCTTAATTCTTTTAGGTGAAACGAGAGTGTGCTGTTAGGAATACCTAGCTTGTCAGCAGATAAGCCATTAATGCCTGCTTGTACTAAAGCACGAAAGATTTCTAATCGCGCTTCTTGTGCGATAGATGAAAGAAGTGTTACTGCTGATTTATTGTCCATGAATCTATATTTCCATAAATACAGAAATATAGAAACTTTATTTATTAATTAAATTTAGTTGTAAAGTATATTAGGGGTGACAGCTTGGTGATTTAGGTCGTAGCATAAGCTCAGAAATCATGAAGATTAGTAATTTATACCGAGGTGGGCTGCAAGATAATCACCGCCATACCGATCAGTGTAATAGTCGCACCTAATACATCCCATCTAGTTAGTGCAATACCATCGACATAGCGGAGCCACATTAATGCAACGGCTATATACATTCCCCCGTAAGCTGCATATGTTCTTCCCGCGGCTGTTGGGTGCAAAGTGAGTAACCAAGCAAAAAGCCCTAATGAAATGGCTGCAGGCAAAAGTAATAATAAGCTTTTACCTTGTTTTAAGACAAGCCAAGGCAGATAACAGCCGATGATTTCAAATAATGCTGTTATTGCAAACAAAGCTGCAAGACGAAGTAGTTCCATAATATTTCTAGCTAAAAGTGATTATATTATCATCTGACTGATGCTCTTCAATCAATGTCTGCTTTTGGGACTTTTACTCACGCTGATTTTTAAATGCTAGTAAATTGAAGTGGCTGCTTTACGTCATTATAGGCGGTCTTTTTGAGTGATTATGGATGGATTTTTTGAGTGAGAGTATGCAAACATACTTAAACACAGAGGGGTTTAATCGTATTTAATATACTTAAAGCGTGCGTCTTCATTAGGTGTGCCTTCTAATGCGCCACCTTCTAACGCTGGTTGCCAAGCAATCACCGATTCAATTTTTGCTGCCAGCTCGAAGTCTTTATCTGTGATGCCTTTAGCGTCATGCGTGCACAATTTCACAATCACAAACGCGTAAGAAACCGTTAAATCTGGATGATGCCATGCCGCCTCAGCCAAATGCCCTACCGCATTCACTACCATCAGCGTTGCTTTCCAACCGCTAGTTCTATACTTACGACGTATCCAGCCATTTTCTAAGAACCAATGTGGTAATTCGGCTTTTAATTTCTCTTCAACTTCTTGCTCTGAATACACTTTACTCGTTGTCATAAAATCACCTTTCACTGATTATATTATTGAGTTTCAGACCTTTTTCTTGCAGTTTTTTCACACTAAAACCTTGCTCAAAAATAGTGTAATCCACCTTATTTAACGCCCATGCTTGAAAACTCTTCTCAGCAGAAAAATTAACAAATTGACTGTCAATCAACTCATCGTCCACTAAATACTGCAACTTGCTTGACGCTTCTTTTTGATAAGTGATTAAAGACTTAGATTTCACCAATATCAACTGTTCCGCACCTAGCTTATTGGCAAGCCAAGCACTCAAACTGTCGGATGTCACTTCCCAGTTTTGCAGAATGCTAGTGTCAGCTAAGACCATCTTACTGGGTAGCAAAATGATTCCACGATGCTGCCAGCCGCGCTCGGCGAGCTCTAACTCACTACTAGCAGTCACCAAGCCAGAGTTCATACCTGCAAGCAATAAGCCAAATTGATCCATTGCCAAAAGCGCCAACTGATGTGCAACTTCATCGCTTGCATTAGAAATTTGTTGTGCCTCGCGTACAGAGTTTGCGAATAAGCCGCCTCCAGGCACTATTACCACTTTGCCGTCACCAAATTTCACTATCAGCGCTAGCCAGCGCAACAACTCTGGTGCGCCTAACAAACTACCGCCTAATTTGATTACCCACATGTGACTATCCTCAAAGGCTTATTTAATCAGCAGGCGTAAAAAACCGCATAGTTTTCATCATACTTGACGCTTTATCTAAAGTTTCAGCGTATTCTTTTTCTAAAACAGAATCCGCCACAATGCCACCGCCAGCATAAAAGTTGATTTCACCCGCGCCATTCTCATCTGTTGAATAGACTGCGGTACGAATAGCAATATTCGTATCTATATTGCTATCAAAGCCAATATAACCAATGGCGCCACAATAAACACCACGTCGATTAGGCTCTAACTCTTCAATAATTTGCATAGATCTTAATTTTGGCGCACCTGTAATAGAGCCGCCCGGAAAACAACCGCGGAGTAAATCAATCACAGATTTACCCGGTTTTAACATGCCTGTGACAATGCTGACCAGGTGATGCACATTAGCAAAACTTTGTAGTAAAAACAATTTATCAGCCTTCACTGAGCCAATCTCACAGCTTTTGCTAATATCGTTGCGTAATAAATCAACAATCATCAAGTTCTCAGCACGGTCTTTAATGCTTGCTTGCAAATCATCCGCATATTGCTGATCTTGCGCAGCATCTTCAGAGCGCGGCCTAGTGCCTTTAATTGGCCGCGTTTCCACATGATTAGCCACTACCTGCAAAAAGCGCTCTGGCGAGCCTGAAAGCACCTGCAAATGGCCAAAGTTCATATAAGCCATAAATGGTGCGGGGCTAATTTCTCTCAACTTATTATAAGCAACCCAAGCATTTCCATGCGCTTTAGCCGAAAAACGTTGTGCTAAATTTACTTGATAACAATCGCCTTCGGTAATATAACTTTTAATCGCATTAAAAGCCTTGGCGTACTGGCTAAAATCCATATTACTGGTGATAGTCGTTGTTAATTCAAAAGTATCTTCGCTTTCTGGCTTAACAGGCGCATCAAACATGGCACATAAATCAGCCCAGCCATCACGTGTAGATTTCTGAAATCCATTTGAAACCAAACAAGTCGTTTTCTCACGATGATCAACCACCATAGCCCAATCGTAAATACCCACCATCATGTGCGGAATAGTTGGATTGAGTAAACTCAAATTGGGCAAGGTTTCAACTTGCCGCGCTAAATCATAAGCGAAATAGCCAACCGCCCCACCGCAAAATGGCAAACTGCCTTGTGCGGCTTTATAAGGTGCCATCAGGTTATTCAGAATTTCGAATGGATCATCAGAACTAATTTCCACCTGACCCTGCCGATTAATTTCAGTCTTAGTTTGAGTACCATTTTCAATGGTGCTCAATGTGATGAATGGCTCTGCCACAATAATGTCATAGCGCCCATATTGGCTTTGTGGCTGGCCGCTATCAAGCAGTATCGCCCATGGTTGATGACTTAAGCGTGCAAATAACTGCGCTGTGTTCACTTGATATTTTAAATTGTGTTTAAGCAAATTCATGTCCGACTCTATTGCACATAAGTCTATTGCATCTAACTATTATGGAATGCCAAATAAGCTACAGCGTATGCAGGCAAACAGACCATTGCCCAATACTTTAATTCACTATCATTAAAAGATTGCGAGTTAGCAATAAAATCTGCGACGTCTAAATATGGCAAATTTAGATTATCAGCAATTTCTCGTGCTAAAAAACTCCCAGCTCCTGCGCCTATGATACTTAATTTAGTATTACTAAATTTAGCATTGTTGTTAACGCTTAAACAATGCTTAGTTGCCACCTCTTGTAAACGCGATACTTGCTGCTGTTTAAACGCCTGTGCTAACGCTATCCAAGTATCTAAAGGCTTATCAGTAGCATCATGTCCTATCATACGTGCAATACGTTGCGCACTTGCATGGACAGTCTTTTCCTTACCGTCAGCAGTGTCAGCCATATCATCTTCGCCCACTAAATCAGCAGTCAATCGGTAAACGTCAGCTGTAGTCGCGAAATATTCAGCCGCAACAGAAGTGACGGTATTTTCAAATAAAATCTTTTGCGTTAGCGCCATCAGCGGCGTGCGAATCACGCCAGTGTAAACTAGCTCCTCCGTCTGCATACGTGCAGCATCTGTTAAGCCTAAGCAAACTGGTTGATGCGCTGTAATCAAAATAAAATCTGAGGTTGTACTGCCAATATCAATCAACAAAGCATGCTCTACTTGCTTGGCGACAAAACCAGCACTTGCTAACCAATTGGCAGAAGCAATATGCTGCCAATGAGCATTCACTTCCTCAATCGTGACAAATCCTGCAAAATCTGAATCTTGCGCACCCGTATAAAACAGCTTAGTACCTGCAAGTTTAGTGTGCATTACACTGCTAATTTCATTTACGCCAGTTTGACGGTTGGCGAATAAATCAACAAGCTCGCCTGTCATCGTAATCGCGTGTGTTGCAGTTGAGGTAGAAAACTGGCTTAACACCTCATCAATGGCAGATTCTAACTCATTCAAACCTCGCCATAATGCGCAAGACACTTGAAGCACCTGCAACAAATTACCTTGAGCATCAAGCAAAGCGGCTTTAATATGCGCTCCACCTACATCCCAGCCTATGACAGATGGTTTGCTCATAATGAAATTTTAACCATATTTCTCTGCAACACAGGCATCGTAAACTTGGCGTCTTTAATACTTTCTAAAATCAACTTAGCTGGGTTATGCCCGATTGCTTCGCGCAAACCGACATAACTGGTGGTGAGTCGTGGGTTAATTTCGACCACATAAATTTTGTCGTTTTCAACATCCACAATTACATCAACCCCAATATAGCCAGCTGCATCTGGCAACATTTTAGCCACTTTGCGGGCAAGTATTTCAAACCGCCACCAATAAGCCTGCATGCCGTTTATGGCAACGCCATTTAGGCTAAATGTATCAGAATCAAAACTGATACATTGTTCATTACAGCTCAATAACCAGCCCTTTCCAGCTCGACATAACATAGATAAACTCGCAGTAATGCCCTGCTGATAGGGCTGAATGATGTAGTTCAAATATCGATCATCTTGTTTTAACCAAGCCATTAATTTTTGTAAATCATTAAACACTTTAATACCATCGCAACCTGCGCCATCTTCGGGCTTAGCAACCCATCGACTCTGGTTAGGCATTGCTAGAGATTGAACCGCCAAGAAAGCTTCATCTTGCACAAAATCATCACCAGCTAAGGTAGGTATTGTGAATATTTTAGCTTCTTTTAAAGCCTCGTAAGCTAAAGATTTACTGGTACCAATCAAAGTAGAATCAAACTCACAGCCTAAGAAAATCACATCCACTTCGTAGCATAGCTCGCTTAATTTTAATAAAGTCCCATTTGACTCTGGCGCAATCAACCAAACCAAATCAACCTGAGTCAGCATACTTTTAAAACAATCTTCAAAGTTGCTGTCAACTTGCAGGCTGCTTTTAACTAAGGGAGAAGCAGCTAGTCTAGCATCATATGTCGTCACAATTTCATAGCCGTCAAGCTCAATCAAGTCAGCCAGCAAAGCATCACGCATCAACGCACCTTCTTTCACCAGTGATGCAGGCAACGCCTCTGCACATAAGCCGCCACCAGTGATAAACTCGCATACAAACAGTTTTAACAGCGGCTCTATTTTAGGCGGTTCCATTTTGAAAGTTATTCCAGTAATCGATGTATTAAACGGTGTGGTAGTTCATGCAAAAAGAGGTGAACGAGCGACATATCAAGCGATACAATCACAGCTTACTCACTCTTCGAAGCCATTAGATATTGTAGCGGCTTTATTAGATGTTTATCCGTTTCAGCAGCTGTATATTGCGGACTTAAATGCTATTCAAAAGTTAGATGCTGGCGTTGAAAATAATTATAAGATGATTGCTTCAATTAAAGAACGTTACCCTGCGCTTGAGTTGTGGTTAGATGCTGGTATCAGCAATAGCACCGAACTTAGTTTTTGGCACGAACTCGATACCCGCTTAATAATTGGTAGTGAGAGCTTTGCCAATATTGACGACTACACTTCTCTGAACACCAAAAACAAAAACTATATTTTATCGTTAGACTTTATGGCGCTTGGCTACCAAGGCCCAATAGAACTGCTCGCCAACACAGAACTTTGGCCGCAGGATGTAATTATGATGTCACTGAGCAATGTAGGAGCAAATCATGGTGTGAATGTTGACTTAATGCGTCAGACTAAGGCGCGTGCAAAAGGCTTTAATCTGATTGCAGCAGGTGGAGTTAGAGATGCTGATGATTTAATCATGCTAAAAGAAATGGACGTAAACGCCGCATTGCTGGCCACAGCCCTACATCAGAAACAAATCTCAGCAGAACAACTTGAAAGAATCAAATAGTAAAATTTAAACCAACAAAAAGCCCGACAAGTCGGGCTTTTAACAAACAAAAATAACTACTCTAAGATGGCGACATTAGGATAGTTATTCCATAACGATTACTCTAAGTTAGCGTGAATTGCGCGCATACCTTCTTCAGTTAAACCTTTAGCCTCAATCAAATCAGCAATAGCTGCTTCTAAAAATACTAATGTTGAAAGCTCAAATTGTGAGCCCATCGGCATACCTTTTGTTAGTGGAAAGCTATTATCATTACCAACTTGGATCACTAAATCGGCAACATCAGCCATTGCAGATGTTTTTTTCATTGAAACTACCACTAATTTAGCACCAACAGATTTTGCCTTCTTAACGAATGGCAATAATGTTTCAGTGCCGCCTGAACCTGAAACCAAAAACAATAAATCGCCAGCTTTAATCGCTGGAGTTACCACTTCACCAATCATGCTGACGTTGTAGCCCGCGTGTACTAAACGCATTGCGAAGAAACGTGAAACCAATAGTGAGCGACCTGCACCACCAATGAATGTACGGCCAGCACCTTCAACCAACTTTAAAAGCTCAGCAGCTTTAGAGTTGTCTGTTTCAGACAAAATGCTAGTTAATTTGTCTAAAATTAATTTTTGACTACTACTCATGATTTTTTCCTTAAATATTCAATGGCCCTGTAATTAAGCCAGATGTTGTGATTAAACTAGAGGATTTTATTCAACCTTCATGTTTAAGCACTTTATTAAAAAAAATCCCGACTCGATAAAGAGTCGGGATTTTTTAATTACTCATTTCAATAATTACTTATTGAGTTTGGTTAATTAAAACCAAGCTTAAACTTAAGCGTGAGCAATAGCTGTGATTTCAGCAGCAGAAGCAGCAGGATCAGCAGCGCCGTAGATAGCAGCACCAGCAACAATGATCGTTGCGCCAGCGTCACGTACTTGAGCAGCTGTTGAAGATTTAACGCCACCAGCAACTGAAATTTCAACGCCTAGGTTCAAAGCAGCAACCATAGCTAAGTCATTGAATGGTGTTTGGCCAGCAGCTTGTTGATCTAAACCAGTGTGAACGCCAATGATGTGTGCACCAGCAGCAACAACTTCTTTAGTTTTAGCAGCTTTATCAGCAACGTTGATCAAATCAACTTGAGCTTTTTTGCCGTATTTGTTAGCAACATCGATTACGCCTTTTATTGTACCGATATCAGCACAACCTAGAACTGTACAAATGTCAGCGCCAGCTTTGTAGAATGGCTCAGCTTCGTAGAAACCAGCATCCATTGTTTTTAAGTCAACTAAGATTTTGTTGTTTGGGAATTTAGCGCGTAAAACTTCTAACAATTTAACACCGTTGTGTTTAATGCAAGGTGTACCGATTTCAAGAATATCTACGTGCGGTGCAACTAATGTTGCTAATGCAACTGTACCGTCAAAATCTAATGAATCTAAAGCCATTTGTGTTAATGCCATGGTGTTTCTCCGTTTAATAATTTTTTAAAATCTTACTAATTTATTGCTATTTTAGTAAAAAAACTCCATTTCACCCTTATTCTAAGGCTGAAATGCTAATTTAATACTATAATTTTTTACCACACTAAAAACTGGATACCTATAGTAAATGTCTAGCAAATATAAGTCAATTCTAAACTTGCAACATTACATTCAAATTACAAAATTTAGAATTTGACTAAATTACAATTTTGCGCTCAAAGCAGCTTCAAGTTTGTTTTGATCCGCAACAAAACCACGGATACCTTCTGACAATTTCTCAATAGCCATTGCATCTTGGTTTAATTCAAAGCGGAATTCAGCTTCAGTCATTTTTGCTGGGGCTGTTTTAGTTGCGCCAGTGTCTTTCATTACTTGCACTAATGTGCCTTCTGTTGCTGCCAAATCTTGCAATAAATTTGGTGAAACAGTTAAGCGATCGCAACCAGCCAAAGCAATCAACTCACCAGTGTTACGGAATGAAGCACCCATTACCACTGTTTTGTAGCCATGCTCTTTGTAGTATGCGTAAATTGCGCGCACTGAAACCACACCTGGATCTGTTTCTTGTGTGTATTCTGTTGTTGGGTTTTTAGCTTTGTACCAGTCTAAAATACGACCAACGAATGGTGAAATCAAGAACACGCCAGCTTCAGCACATGCGCGCGCTTGGCCAAAACCGAATAACAATGTTAGGTTACATTGGATGCCTTCTTTTTCAAGAATCTCACCCGCTTTAATGCCTTCCCATGTTGAAGCTAGTTTAATCAATACGCGGTCTTTGCTGATGCCTGACTCTTCGTAGAGTTTGATTAATTTACGGCCTTTAGCCACCATTGCATCCAAGTTGAAAGACAATCGTGCATCTACTTCAGTTGAGATACGACCTGGTACTTCTTTAGTAATTTCAGCACCAATCAACACTGCCAATTTATCAGCAGCACTGTCAATTTGTTCTGCTTTAGTACCGCCTTGTGCTTTTGCATAAGCAATCGCAGTTTCAATTAAAGGTGCGTATTGTGGCAATTGACTTGCTTTTAAAACTAATGATGGATTAGTTGTTGCATCCACTGGTTTTACTGCTTTAATCGCTTCTACATCACCAGTATCGGCCACGATAGTTGTGATTGCTTTGAGTTGGTCTAATAAATTTGCCATTGATTGCCTCCTGAAAATTATTTGAAAGTATTCTTGCTTTCCAAACCTGTTAACTAGGCAAGCTAATTAAATATTTGAAAGTGCTGAAGTTATGCATAAAATCTAGTGCAAGATTATATCTTAAAATTCTAGTGCTGTCGTTATAAGCACTGTTTGATTAGCCTATTATCATTAACTATTTTGCATTGATTGCTAAATATGGAATTTATTGCGTAAATTTAATTGGACATTTGGATTAAATTTGGGTCTGTCCTAGATAATACATAAAATGTTATAAGGATGGCATGAGAAAGAGCGGATTAAGTTCAGCGAAGCAAACCAAATTACTAGAGCA